>NZ_DBJD01000060.1:27950-48425 GCF_002297065.1 Treponema sp. UBA785
CGAAAAAAAGACGGGTTTTGCGGAAGCAAAAGCCGCAGCATGCGAAGCATGCAAGCATCCGGGCTGCAAGCGCACACGAAAACTGTATCAAAATTACCCGAATTTTCAAAAAAAATTGCAAAAAAGCGGACAAAAGTGCTCAAAAAATTGCATTTGTTCAGAAAACTGTCCAAAATCTGCCTGTCAAAAAATGAAAAACCGAAAATTTGCGGTTTTTACAGTTTATTTTTTTCAAAAAATTCGTTCTCAGACTGAAAAAATGCTTTTTTATTTAAGATTTTTAACTTGGCACACTTTTTGCTTATAGATATATGAAAGCTAGAAAAAACTAAGTTTTCAAAACTTTGGAGGTAATGTATGAACGATTTAGCACTTTTTAATGACTTGTTTAATGATTTTGGAGATGACGGTTATACAATGCCGGCATTTAGTTACAAAAAAATGTTCCATATGCCAAAGGTAGACGTAAAGGAAAATAAAGAAAACTATACTTTGACAATGGATATGCCTGGCAAAACAGACAAAGACGTTGACATTGAATTGAACCAGAATGTTTTGACAGTTTCTTCTAAAGACGAAGTTAAAAAAGAAGAAAAATCAGACAAAAAAGACGAAGCAAAATGGCTCATTCGTGAACGCACAGTTTCATCATTCAAGAGAAGTTTTACACTCCCAGATGATGTAGACAGCGAAAAATTGACAGCCAACGTAAAAAATGGCGTTTTGACAGTTTCAATGCCAAGAAAAGCTCTTGCGCAGCCAAAACACATTGCAATTACCAATGCATAAGCTTATAAAAGCTAGGCGTTAATTAAAATGAAAGCATCCGTTTTTAAGAAATCTTGCTTAGAACGGATGCTTTTTTTAGTTTAAATTATTCTTTTCTATTTTTTTTAATATAATTTTTTGATTGTCAGCAAAAGTCAGAATTAGTTCTTTTTTATCTTGAGAGAATTCAAAATTTAATTTAATCGGAATTATTTTTTCAAAGTCTTGAATTTCATCATTTTGAATTTGATAATAAGGCTCTAAAATCAAAAATGACTTTTTTATAAAAAAATCTCCGCCGTCGGTTTGACTTTTTTGTGCAAAAGATTTTAACTTTTCTGTGGAGAAATTTTTTGGAGCTTTTGCTTTATCAAGATTAATTTTTGAAATTTTGTTTTGTATATGTTTTTTAAAAGTTCCATTTTCGGTAAAAATAAATACCATTTTGCTTTCTGTATAAATACTGGCAAATAAAGTTTTTGGATTTTCTGGTTCTCTAAATAAATCGGATTTTAAAGTAGAAAAATTTTCCCAATAACCAAAAAAATCCTTTTTTGAAAAATTTTCTTTTTCGCAGGAAAAAATGAGACTAAGAAAAATAAATAAAATCGAGAGTTTTATAATTTTTTTCATAAGTATTTGTTTAAAAGTAAAAGTTTTTTATTCAATTTTTTACCATTAAATGCAGCAATAGTTTCGTTTTTGGAGTTTTTAATATTTATCGACTTAATTCCTTTTGAAATAAGATGAGTCATTTGCTCTGGAGAAATAAGTGATTCGAGTCTTACCATTATATCTTTTTTGACAGGCTCGATATAAAGTAACTCTTTCTGAGAGAGAACTATTTTTTCGGAATCCGTTTCTAGTGAAATTTCTAAATTAAGAATTTGCTGTTTAGAGAGATTTTTTACGCAGAGTGAAATTTTTATCGAAGTTGGAGCGCAAAACCCTTCGTTATTAAGAAACGAGGTTGTGTCGATAGAAAAATCGGGAATCAATTTGTTTTGGTATTTGCAAGGAGTTGTAAATACCATTTGTGAATTATTTTTTGAAGGAAAATCTAATACAGAAGAATTTGTTTTACAGCAAAAAAATGTACAACAGAATAAAAGAATAAAATATATTTTTTTCATATTAAGACAAATAACCTTGAAAAACTAGAATTTTTCTAGTTTTTCAAGGTAAAAAAAATTTAGTTGCCAGTTACAATTGTTGTGTGACCATAGTAAAAACCCAAATAATTGAAAGTCTTTAAGTCAACTGTTGAAATTTTTGTAATTCCAGCTTTTTTTGCTGCATCGGCAATACCGTAATCTCCGCCACCAATTGGAATAATACCAAAAAGGTATCCAGCAGTATTTGTTCCTACTTTTGCACCAAGCTCATTTGAAGTTGCACATACTGGTGCTACAGATGTACATCCGATAAATGCTGATGCTGAAACGATTAAAGCAAGAAGCAAAGCAATTTTTTTCATAAAAACCCCCTGAAAAAAAACTATTCAATTTTACCCCCCCCCAGTATTTTGTCAATACGCATATGTATAGCTTTTAAATTTATGTAAAATTTGAATTGATTTCAAAAATTTTTAAAATTATACTAGTTAACCTGAATGTCGAGTTAAAAAAACAGATTACTGAATTGTCGTTCCTATGCTAACGAGGTTGTCATTGCCGTGCTTGACAGCGCGATGTTTGCATAGCAAGCTCGGTTAGCAATCTACTGAAAATTTCCAACGGGATTATCGGGATGGGCAAGCCTGATAATGATAGTAAATTATAAAACTCAAAATTTGGGCTATTTTTTAATAAGTTAATAATGTAAAATAAGGTTAAACTTATGGCGAATGGAATTGAAGATTTAAAAGAAAAAAATAAAGATTGTGAGTTGAACAAAATTAAACCGCATGAATTTACGCAGTGGACGAATTTTCAGGGCAGGGAAGATGCGGAAATGCTGGAAGAAAAATCTGCCGGCTGGAGCGCTCTAAAAAGCTCTAAAGGTGATTATGACGTCTGGGATGAAGATTGAATTTTTGCATAGTATTTTCATTGCGGCTAGAAATTTATAAAAAAGGGAGGAGCCCCTCCCTCGCTCCAACCCTGCGGTTTTCCGCTACCCACCCAGCGGGGCCACCCCGCAACGCCCCAAGCCATAGAAAAAAAAGGAAAAATAGCTTAGATTAAAGAGATGATAAATGACGAAACCGACTGGAAAAATTCTGATATAAATGTCGATTCTCTTTGGTTTATTCAAAAGCGTGATTCTTTTGGCAAGCATGAAAATAATTATCATGGAAATTTTGTTCCGCAAATCCCATATCAGCTTGTAAAACGTTACACTCATAAAAATGACACCGTTTTAGAGCTTTTTGCAGGAAGCGGAACAACGCTTTTTGAATGTGAACGGCTTGGACGCAATTATATCGGATTTGATATAAACCAATCGATGATTGATTTGGTTTATCAAAAAATGGCTGATACTCAGAACATTCATTTTGCTATTAATAATTGTGATGTTTGTGATACTTTGAAAATGGCTGAATGTATGTCGCAAAGTTTTAAATGGTGCGAAAACGAAACACAAAATGTTGATTTTTTGATTGCGCATCCGCCTTATATGGACATTGTAAAATTTACTGGTAAAGAAGAAGATTTGTCTTCAATTTCTGATTTGAACTTATTTTTGGAAAAATTCACGCTTGCTATGCAGAACGGCTTGAAATTCCTAAAAAAAGATAAGTATTTTGCGGTTGTAATCGGTGATGTCTATAAAAAATCGGAAGTTGTTCCACTTGGTTTTTATGTAATGAATGCAATTAAAAAGAATTTTGAGGCAAAATTGAAAGGCGTTATCGTTAAAAATATTGAAGGAAACCGCGGAAAAATAGGCGCACAAGGAATTTGGCGTTATAGGGCAATGCGGAGCGATTATTATTTGTTTAAGCACGAATATATTTTTGTTTTCAAAAAGGAATTCTGATTATGTCAAAGAAAACTCAAATTGAACTGTTTTTGGAATTAGCAGAACCTGATGAAAACGGAGTTAGCCGTTGGGTGGCGAAAACAGAATTTGTAGGAAAGTATGCGGACTTAATGTTTCAAAATGGCTGGTCCTGGGGAAGAAGCGATGGCGCACTGGCGAAAAAATTTGTTCTTGAAAGATTTCCAGAATATGGAGCAATAGAAAAAGTCAGGACGGCTGGCTTTAACACAGAGAATTCATTCAGTCAAAATATCCGTAGTGATATAAAAAATTTTTACAAAGATAAAAATTGCGTTATGCTTGGTGTTCACGGTACATCAGTAAATACTCGAATTGAGGTTGACCACAAAGACGGCAGAAAAAATGATATGCGTGTTTCGGATATGGCAACTCAAAAGCTGGAAGATTTTCAGCCGCTATGTAAGGCAGCGAATGATGTAAAAAGGCAAATCTGCAAAAATTGTAAAGCAACAGATAAAAGGTGGGATGCGAAAAACCTTCTCGGAAATCCATATTCTTTTTATAAAGGTGATGAAAATTATTCAAAAGAGTTAGGCTGTGTCGGTTGCTATCAATATGACCCTGTTGAATATAGAAAAGAATCTGCAAAAAGAATTGCAAAAGAAGCAAGCGAAAATACAACTGAGTTCATAATGAAAAAACTTTACGGAGATAATGTAGAAAAATGACAACACATGTTTTTATTGTTGATGACAACACTTTTAAATACCACCTTGAGTATATGTTTGCAGGAACTGGTGCAAATGCAAAAAAAATAGGAAAAGTAAAACAGGAATATGTTATTGATTTTAATAACAGTTCTGAAACTACTTTGTATGAAAGGGAAAAACAGGCTGCTGAAAAAATGCTTGTCGGCATGATGGCCGATGGTTGCCGTGTAAGAAAAGATGATTTAATAATTTTTTATTTGGTTGAAAAACAAAATGGACACGAAGGAATGTTTTTTGGAGTTTTTCAAGCAGCAGAAGATGGAATCTTTCTTGATAATTTTGATGAAAATCAATTTTTGTATAAAGAACTAAAAAAATCACTGACTTTTAGGCTAAAAATCAAGCCTTATCAAGTTTATGCAAAAGGTGTGACAGAATGGGAAGCTCTTGATGAAATAAAAAATATATGTTCACCGTATCAAATGCTTTGGAGTTTGATTTACAGAAAATTGAAGGGAAATCGTGGTAATACAATGATTACGACTTATGAGTCAAAAAGACTAATTTCTCTAATCAGACAGAAAAATAAAAATCAGACTTTAAATTTTTGTGATTACACTTTTGATGGAAGAAATATCATAGAAGGTGAAAATCATAAGGAATATGCAGGCAGAACTGAAAAAATAAATATTTCGCCAAGACTGCTGGCGAAAGCAGGAAAGAAACAAGCGTTTGAAGCACATCTTCAAATGTACATAACTCAAAATATTGGAAGAGGAACAAACAAATCTTTGGACAAGGCTTTAAATGCAGAAGAAAACATTGAGTGGATTGGAAACGAAGTTTCCTGCGGTTTGGGGTTGCAAAGAATAGACGTAATGATTTCTAAAACAATAAATGAAAATCAGAAAATTGTTATGCCTATAGAGTTAAAAGCAGTTGCGGCAAGTTTTGACAATACACGCCAGCTAGGGCGTTATGTTGAATGGATAAAGCAGTATTATGTTCCGAATAGTCCTGAAAGCGATATTCAGCCAATTCTAATTTGTTTAAAAGGCAAGAAGTTGTCAGATGATTTGAAAAATGAATTTAAACGTTTTAATCAGGAAAGCAATGTTCTTCCATTAAGATATATTGAATATGAGATTTTAGAAAATAATTTGGTTTTTAAAACCGTGGACTATCAAAAATGAACTATATCGGCTCAAAATTAAAACTTTGCCAGCATTTTCTGCCGGAAACAATAAAATCTGTTTGCGGAGCAGACCTTTCTCAGAAAATATTCTGCGATATTTTTGCAGGAACAGGAATTGTCGGGCGAACGTTTAAGACATCTGTTCATAAAGTCATTTCGAATGACATTGAATATTACAGCTATGTTTTAAATAAAAATTATATTGAAAATCACCGTTCGCTTGAAAATTCAGAGCTGTTTGTGTCTGAATTAAATGGACTTTCTCCTTGTGCAGACGGATTTATTTATAAAAATTATTGTCTTGGCGGAAATGGAGAAAGACAATATTTTTCTGATGAGAACGGTAAAAAAATCGATTCAATCCGTATAAAAATTGAAGAATGGAAAAACAATGGAAAAATAAACAAAAGTATGTATTATTTTCTCCTTGCAAGTCTTTTGGAGAGTGCTGACAAGGTGGCAAATACTGCAAGTGTTTATGGCGCATATCTGAAAAATCTGAAAAAATCTGCCCAAAAACAAATTGTTTTAGAATCAGCTGATTTTGAACTTAATGATAACGAGCATGAGGTTTTTAAGTCTGATGCAAATGAATTGATAACTAGAATTTCAGGTGATATTTTATATCTTGATCCTCCTTATAACTCGCGTCAATATGGAGCAAATTATCATCTCTTGAATACGATAGCTGAATACAAGCCATTTGTTCCAAAAGGAAAAACAGGACTTCGCGAATATACTCGCTCAAAATATTGCTCAGTTTCGAGTGTAAAAGAAGAATTTGAAAGCTTAATAAAAAATGCAAATTTTAAATATATCTTTCTTTCCTATAATAATGAAGGCTTAATGAGCGTGGGAGAAGTTCAGAGAATTATGCAGAAATACGGACGCTATGATTTGGCCCAGACTGATTATCAGCGTTTTAAGGCCGATTCAAACCGTTTTAATAAAGCTGAATCGACTGTAGAATATCTGCATATTTTGGAGAAAGATTAACTTGAAAAAACATTTTTTCGGCAGAATTAATTTTCTGTTAAAATATTGCTATAAAAAATAATTTGAGATATTATCAATTTTATAGAGAGCCTAAAAAGTTCTCTGGTTATTTAATTCTCAGTGGCTCGCAGATTTAGATCTGGGGCTTTTTTTTTGCTGTTGAGGCGGTTTTTGAGTAATTTCTTTCATTTTGATAAATGTGTTAAAATGTTTTTATGAATGTTTTGATTCTTCAGCCTCCAGTCATGCAGCTTAATACTGCTTATCCTAGCGGAGCGTATCTTTCTGATTTTTTTAAGCGTGAAAACTGCCTGACTAAGTGGGTGGATTTAAATATAGAACTTTTTTATTCAATTTTCTGTAAATCCGGGCTGGAAAAAATTTTTGAGCTTTCTGAACAAAATGCTTTAAAACTTGCCCAAAAAGCTGAAAATTCTGGTGATGAAAATACTGCCTTTAACTTGCGCAGATATGTCTGTCAGAAAAAAAATTGGATTGATTGGATTGACCGGATTGTTCAAATTTTGTGCGGAAAAGTTTTTGAAAGCGCCCATGCCTTTGTTTTTGGAGCGCATGTTCCTCGTGGAAACCGAATGGAAAATTTTCTGGCAAATCTCGATCACGATTTAACGACCGACGATGCACGAAGCCTTGCAAGTTTTGCGCTGGTTGATTTTGCGGATTTTATAAATGTTGCTTTTGACAGAAATTTTAGTCTTGTCCGTTACGCGGAAAGTCTTACGATAAGCGAATCTATTTTTAGCGAAATCGAAAAAGGTGCTGACAGCCCGATTTTAAAAGAATTTTATGTTCCTCTTTTGGAAAAAAAAGTTGTTCCAGAAATTGAAAAAATACTTTCTGAGGCAAAATCTGTCGAAAAAGACGAAAAAATTCTTGTCTGCGTAAGCATTCCTTTTCCGGGAGTTTTTGCCGCAGCCTTGGCTACTGGAAAATTTTTAAAACAAAGATATTCAGAAAAAATTTTTGTAAGTTTTGGCGGTGGTTTTGTTAATACGGAACTTCGCGAGACAAAAGAAAAATCTCTGATAAAGTATTGCGATGCGATTAGTTATGACCGCGGATATGCTTCTTATAAAAAGTTGCTGGAAATTTTAAAAACAGAGCAAAAAGCGGAAGAAATTTATAATTTTCGTCAGTTTGTTTTGAGAAATGATTCTTGCGGAACGGAAAGCGTCCAAATTTTGGAACCAGCAAAACCAGATTCTCAAGAACTGAATTATGAAATTCAAATGACAAAATCCGTAATTCCTGACTTTACGGACATTGATTTTTCAAAATATCCGCGTTTGATTGACGACACAAACCCAATGCATCGTCTTTGGTCGGACGGAGCGTGGATAAAAGCATATATGGCTCATGGCTGTTATTGGCATAAATGCGCATTTTGCGATGTTACTTTGGATTATGTAAAAAGTTTTTGTATGACGGATATTAAGCTGTTGTACAAAGGACTTTTAAAACAATGCACAGAAAAAAATATTTTTGGAATTCATTTTGTTGACGAAGCTATGCCGCCTGCTGCAATGGTTGCATTTGCAAAAGAAAATATTGCTCACGGTTCGCCTTTGAGCTGGTGGGGAAATATTCGCTTTGAAAAAAACTTTACTCGCGATATTGCAGATTTTTTGGCTTATGGCGGTTTGGTCGGTGTTAGTGCCGGGCTCGAAAGTGCTACAGGAAACGGACTGAACGCGATTCACAAAGGTACGGATTTGGAATCGATTGTCGGAGCATGCTGTGCTTTTAAGGAAGCTGGCATTTTGGTTCATGCCTATATGATTTTTGGATACTGGTTTGAAAAACCATTGGACTTAATGAATTCGATGGAAACTCTTCGGCAATTCTATGCAAACGGTCTTTTGGACAGTTGTTTTTGGCATAAATTTGTTTTGACCAGACATTCGCGGGTTTACGATGAATGGAAAAAAGGACTGCATCCAGAATTAAAGGTTCTTGCTGAAAAAAATATTCCTTTGTTTGCAAAAAATGGTTTGCATTTTGAAGGCGAAAAATCTTCCGAAAAATATGCCCAGGCACTGGAATTTTCGCTTGATGAGTGGATGCACGGCAGAAATTTAGAAAAACCGGTTTATAAATGGTTTGGTTTTAATGTTCCAAAGCCAGATGTTGGCTCAGACTTTATTCAAAAAATGATTGAAAAATATGAAAAAAAGCGCGATTTGGAATTTTCAAAGCCTCTTCCAGAAAATAAAGAAAAAATTTTCTGGCTTGGCGGTGAAAAAATTCTTGTAAAGACAAAACACGGTCAAAAACTGCGCTGGTTTTATATGGGCGAAATGCAGGAAGCAAATGCTGATTCTGACGAAAAAACTATGCGCGGACGAGGATTGTGCGTTTTGCCGTAATTAACCGTTGAGAGAAATATGAAAAGAAAGTCCGAGTTCTGTATTTGAAAAGACATAGGATTTTTTATGTAAAAATTTTGAATCCGCATTCAAGCCATTTTTAAAAGCCAAAAAAAGCGTGACTGCGACTGGTTTTGTGTCAAAAATTGCTTCTGCTCCGTAATTTAAATAAAGATACGGCTCTATGTGCTGGTTTTCGTTGAACAGGAGCGGAGCGAACGAAAAATAATAGTTGTGTCTGATTGATTTTGAAATTTTTGTGTTGTATTCAAGCCCGACACAAAAAGCGTTGAATTTAAAAGTGTCGTCTTTTGCGGTAGAAAAACTTTTTGCGTAAGAATAATTGTAGAAAGAATAACCAAAAAATGGAATAAAAGTTCCTTTGTAAATTCTAACTGAAGGCAGAAGATATTGAACATCAACTTCGATACAGCGCAAAAGTTCGTTGAGCTGTTCGTTTGAGTGGTTAAAATCCGGATTGTCCGACCATAGAATGAATTTGTGTTCCGTAAGACCTAAATTCATCTGCGCTTTAAGCATAGGAATTTTTTCTAAATATGCGTGATATAAAATTCCGTAGAAAAAAAGAACTTCCTTTTTGATTGAGGCAGAATTGGATTCTTTTGACATTATTGAGTTATTTAGCGTCTGAAAACCCATTGTTGTTTCAAAAGTCCAGTCGATTCCTTCAATCGGCGAGATATGTTTTACCGCCGCAGAAAAACTGTCAAAAATGCAGAAAAAAATGAGAAAAATTAAAACTGTGATTTTCTTTTCGTTTCTTTTAATTTTCATGACGGTTTATGGCTTATATTGAAGTATTTTAGAAAAATGGACGGACTAATGCAATAATGTGAATTTTATTTGATAAAAAACAGTTGTTTTAGACTAACTTTTTTTAAATTCACCTAACAAAAATAATTTTGCTATAGTTTGAATATAAATTACCCGTGAGGGAGTAGCAGACTTATTTTTAAGTAGAAAGTCAACATACTGGTTTTACCTGGCTTTCTTTAATTTGCGAGACTCATGCGCAGAAAAAATGGGAATTCTGTGCATGCGTCATAAAATTGTAGATTTTGACCTGTGCAGTTTTGCTCAGGTCTTTTTTTTGCTTATTTTAATTTTTTGGAGAAAAAGATGGAAAATCTTTTGGCGGTGTTCTTTACGGTTATGATTACGGATTTTGTTGCTGAATTTGGCGATAAAACTCAGTTGCTTTTGATTGGAATGACTTCAAAATATAAAATCCGTGACATTGTTCTTGGAACTTTGGCAGCTGTTTTTGTTTTGAACGGAATTGCAGTTTTTATTGGCGGAGCATTGAACGAGCTTTTGAATTCATTTTTGTGGGCTGTAAAATTTGCAGCTGCCGCCGCTTTTATTTATTTTGCCGTAACGACTTTAAAATCGGACAATGATGAAGACGAAGAAGAAAGCGGAAGTAAAATAAAATTTGCTCCGCTGGCTGTTTTTTGTACTTTTTTTGTTGCTGAACTTGGCGACAAAACTCAACTGACCGCAGTAACTTTTGGCGCAAATTACGGGTTGAGCAAAGTTTTTGTCATTTGGTTTGCGTGCTCAATTGGACTTTTTGCCGCCGATATAATCGGAATGTTAATTGGCTACCTTTTAAAAACAAAGGCTCCGGAAGGAGTTTTGAAAATTCTTTCGTTTGTTTTGTTTGCCGGATTTGGAATTTTTACGGTTTATCAAGGATTGTCGCTTTTGCAGGAAAGTCTTGCGGTAAAAGGTTCGGGCGCGGTTATTCCGGTTTGGTTTGTTCTGGCAGTTGTTGCTGTTGTTTTTGCAGGACTTTGTATTTTGCAGCTAAAATTGAATAAAAGCTCAAAGGTGAAATAATTTTTTAAGAAAGCAAAAGTTTTTTTAATTGCAATTTTTTGAAAAAAAAGCTCTGGTTTTTTAGCCAGGGCTTTTTTAGTTTTGAATGTTTTATCGCGTAAGTTTGCGGTACACCGTTTTGTGCGGAACTTCATCATCAATTCCGAGAACGGTCTTTTTCCATTCAACGTATTCAGACCAGTTTCCTTCAAAGAAGTGAATGTCCGAATTGTTTTCAAACGCAAGAATGTGGGTTGCAACGCGGTCTAGGAAGTAACGGTCGTGGCTTACTACAAGCACAACTCCGGCAAAACTGTTGATTGCTTCTTCGAGAGAGCGGGTTGTCGAAATGTCCAAATCGTTTGTAGGTTCGTCTAAAAGAAGAACGTTTCCTGCTTCTTTGAACATAAGTCCCATATTTAGGCGGTTTTTTTCTCCGCCGGAAAGAACGCTGATTTTTTTGTTTTGTTCAGCAGAATTAAAATTGAACCATGAACAGTAAGCGTGGGCGTTTACTTCGCGAACTGCGCCGTTAAGAGGGCGGCCTTTTTCGTCTACGGCACCAAGTTTTACAAGGTCGCTTCCGCCGCTCAAAGTTTCGTAAATTGTTTTGTTTGGATCGAGCTTTGAGCGCATCTGATCTACATAAACCAATTTTACGGTTTCGCCGATTTTGATTTTTCCAGAATCAGGAAGTTCCTTTCCTGTTGTTCCGTCAGGCAATTCAATATCTTGTCCAGCGGCGCTTGCAATCATTTTGAAGAGAGTTGTTTTTCCTGCGCCGTTTGGACCGACAATTCCAACAACCGCTCCGGCAGGGATATGGAAGTCGAGGTTTTCAAAAAGAAGCTTGTCGCCAAAAGATTTAGTCAATTTTTCAGCATCAATTACAACGTTTCCGAGGCGTGGACCTGCTGGAATAGAAATCTGGCTGTCTTTAAGCTGAATTCGTTTTGATTCTTCGGCAAGAAGAGCTTCGTATTTTGTAATGTGCTCCTTGTGTTTTGCCTGACGGCCTTTTGCTCCTGCGTGAATCCATTCCAATTCTTCTTTCATTTCGCGCTGACGAACGCTTGCTTGTTTTTCTTCAAGTTCAAGACGCTTTTGTTTTGCTTCGAGCCATTCAGAATAGTTTCCTTTGAACGGATAACCTTCGCCCCGATCCATTTCCAAAATCCAGCCGGCAACATTGTCCAAGAAGTAACGGTCGTGAGTAATTGCAATAATTGTTCCTGGATAATCTTTTAAATGGCGTTCAAGCCATGCGACAGTTTCTGCATCGAGATGGTTTGTAGGTTCGTCCAAAAGCAGAATGTCCGGTTTTTGCAAAAGAAGTCGGCACAAAGCAACACGGCGGCGTTCTCCTCCAGAAAGGACATCGACAATCTGGTCAGGCGGAGGGCAGCGGAGTGCGTCCATTGCAAGTTCAAGATTATTGTCCAGATTCCAGGCATCTGCGGCATCGAGTTTTTCCTGAATTTCGGCCTGGCGTGCGCAAAGTTTGTCAAAATCAGCGTCAGGATCGCCAAAAGCTTCGTTAACTTTATCAAATTCTTCAAGAAGGTCTGTAATCGGCTTAACGCCTTCTTTTACTACTTCAAGAACAGTTTTTCCTGGTTCAAGATAAGGTTCCTGCTCAAGATAACCCATTGAATAACCCGGCAAAAGTTGAGTTTCGCCAGTGTAATCTTTATCAATTCCTGCAAAAATCTTAAAAAGCGAAGACTTACCGGCACCGTTTTCACCGATAACACCAATTTTAGCGCCGTAGTAATAAGAAATCGAAATGTCTTTAAGAACTACTTTTGTGCCGTAAGCGCGACTAACGCGGTCCATGGTATAAATGATTTTTTTGTCGTCGAATGTTTTAGCCATAAAATTAGTATAGCAGAAGTTTGCTTTTAGTTATAGACACCGGCAAATTTGTGTAAGTTTGCATAAAAAAACCAGCCTTTCGGCTGGTCTGCATATATGGTTAAATTACCATGTTTTTTCAATTTCTGGTTCGCAGATGTTGATTTCTGTGTCAAGATCAAAGAACTTGCATTTGTCCATTCTTGGAACAAAGTTTACTGTGTCGCCAAGCTTTGGATTTACTGAAGGGTGGCATTTTGCAACAACCTTTGTATTCTGAATTTGTACAAAAACGTGTGTTTCTGCGCCGAGCGGTTCTTTGTTTGTAACTTTTACAGAAATATTGTTTTCTGCTGCCGGAGCATCCTGATAAATGAGGTCTTCTGGGCGAACGCCGAACCATACTTCTTTTCCAACATAAGCCTTAAGGTGTTTTTGCTGAGTTTCTGTTGGAACGAGTTTGAATGTTCCTTCGTTTGCTACAACTTTATCACCGTTTGCTTCAATATTTACTTTGAAGAAGTTCATTGGAGGAGTTCCGATAAATCCAGCAACGAATTTGTTAATCGGGTGATTGTAAAGATAAAGCGGAGCACCAATCTGCTGAATGCGTTTTTCTGACATTACAACGATTTTTGTACCCATTGTCATAGCTTCAATCTGGTCGTGTGTTACATAAATCATTGTTGCCTGAAGACGGCTGTGGAGGGCAGAAATTTCTGCACGCATCTGAACACGGAGTTTTGCGTCAAGGTTAGAAAGCGGCTCGTCAAACAAGAATACTTTTGGAGAACGAACGATTGCACGTCCTACAGCGACACGCTGGCGCTGGCCGCCGGAAAGAGCCTTTGGTTTGCGGTCGAGATATGTATCGAGGTCAAGAATTTTCGAAGCTTCGCGAACACGGCGGTCGATTTCTTCTTTGTCAATTTTGCGGATTTTAAGACCATAAGCCATGTTGTCGTAAACTGTCATATGTGGATAAAGAGCATAATCCTGGAAAACCATGGCAATGTTGCGGTCTCTTGGCGGAACATCGTTCATAACTTCGCCATCAATTAAAAGCTGACCGCCAGTAATGTCTTCAAGACCGGCAATCATGCGGAGAGTTGTAGATTTACCACAACCAGACGGACCTACGAATACACAAAATTCGCGGTCTTCAATTGTTACATTAGATCTTTCTACAGCAAGAACGTTGCCGTCGTAGATTTTTGTAATACCTTTAAGTTCAATCTTAGCCATTTAATCCTCTTAACAGTAATAAATTAAAAAATTACTTTTATTATAATAACATTTAATAAGTATCAAAATCAATAATCTGAGTGCTCAAAACACTTTAAAACGCGGTTTTTTATATGGACGAAGTTAACCGTCTAACCGGCTTTTCGTGGCTGCGGTCCTTCGGACTTGCTTTGCAACCACTACAATCCGGCGTAAGTTAAGCCTGTAGACTCGTCAATTCCCATCATAATATTCATGCACTGAACGGCGGCGCCGCTTGCTCCTTTGCCCAAATTGTCAAAGCGGCTTGTAAGAACCAGCCTTTCGTCGTTGCCGCAGACAAAAATCTGCATGCTGTTTGTTCCGGCGAGTGTGTTTGCAGGAATAAAATTTTCTGTAAGTGTGCCTTCGCCCAAAAATTCTGCGCATTTTACAAAACGGCTGGAATTGTAGTGTTCCTTAAAAAGTTCTGTAAGCTGCTGGCCGTTGAGTTTTTTTTGCATAAGTCTTGTAAAAAGGCTTACAGTTACGGTCATGCCTTCAAAATAATCGCAGACATAAGGGTTAAAAATCGGCTTGTATGCAAGTCCGCTGATTTTTTGCATTTCTGGAAGGTGTTTGTGTTCCTGTGTGAGCGCATAAAGACGCGGAGACTTTAATTCTGGATTGCGGTCTGGAGATTCGTACTGGCCGATTGCTTTTTTTCCTGCTCCCGAGTATCCCGACACTGCATGGCAGACAACCGGATAATCCGGAGAAATTATTCCATTTTTGATAAGCGGATAAACGAGAGAAATAAAACCGGAAGCATAGCAGCCTGGAACTGCAACCCTGTTTGAAGTTTCGATTTTCTGTCGATGTTCCTTTGAAAGTTCTGGAAAACCGTAAGCCCAATCTGGATTTGTGCGGTGAGCTGTTGAAGCGTCCAAAATACGGGTTTTTGGGTTTGTGCAAAGATTTGCGGCCTCGATTGCGGCTGCGTCCGGCAGGCAGAGAAACGTAAAGTCGGACGCGTTTATCATTTTTGCGCGTTCTTGGGGATCCTTGCGTTTTTCCTCATCGATTAAAAGAATTTCAATGTCGCTGCGTTTTTCGAATCGTTCATAAATTTTAAGACCGGTTGTGCCGTCTTTGCCGTCAATAAAAACTTTGTAAGCCATTTTTTTGTCTCCAAAATTATTTGCGTTAGGGGTTGGAGTGGCCGCGAAGCGGGTGCAAAGCACCGGTAGCCACGGAAGACCCGGCGGAGATGTCCAAAAAAAAACTCAAATAGATTTTCGGGTCAAGCCCGAAAATGACAGAAAAGATACTTTTTGGACATCTCCGCAACGCCCAGATTCTTTAAATATATATTTTTTGACCGATAATTACGATATGAAACACAGAACTTTTTGGATATTTTTTTTGATGGCTCTTTTTGCGGCGTCTGATACCGGAATTTTTGCTCAGGCGCAGGCTGTAAAATTGCATTATTCGGGAAAAGGCGGATATTCGCTTGTGGAACGGACAAATTTGCGCCGTTATGTGAACGGAAAATATGTCGGTTTGACGAGCAGGGAAGTTCGTTCTTTTGTAAGTCCGAGCGAGCCTCCGTTAATGCGTTTTAAGGCAAAAGGTTCTGTTTACGAAAATGACCAGTGGTATGACGGAAGTTTTTATGTAATGGAAGAAACTTTGCGTAATTCTCAGGCTGCCGGAGCAGGGATTCACGAAGCTGTTCAGTCGGTTTTTCATATTTCTAAAAACGGGCAGCTTACAATGTACAAGGATAACGGTTATCCGAGTTTTAGGAGTTTTCCGGCTTATACTGCGGACAAGGTGAATGTCGGAGAAAGCTGGAAGGCTGTGGCGGAACGTTCGGTTGATCCGCTCAATAAAGGCATTTTTACAAAAATTCCGATGCAGGTTCTTTATACTTTTTCTGGCGCAGAAACTTATAGAGGACAGGCGGTTTATAGAATCAAGGCAATCTGGCAGACTTATTATGACGCGCAAAACCGCGATTTTGGAGGGGATTCTTCGCTGCAAAAGGCTCGTGGAGGGCACAAGGCGGATATTATTGTTTTGCAGGAAACCGGCGAGCCGATTTTGACTATTGATAATGTTGACGAGACTTTTTTTTGGATTGATGGGACCCAGGTAAATTTTAAAGGAACGATTACGCTTTTTACTGAATTTCTGCCGGCGTTTGACTCTCAGAGAATTATGGCGGCTTTAAACCGCGTAGCGACGGTTAAGAACGGAAAAAACGGAATGGACAAAAATTTCTCTGGAACGGAAAAATCAGTTTCTGTCGGAACTGTGGCTGGTTCTGGAAAATTGGCAGTTCCGGACAAAAAACTTTCGGCTGAAAAGTCTGAAAAAGTTGCATCTGCTGGAAAAACTGAAAAATCGCTGTCAAAAACTGGACTAAGCGCAGAAAAAATTGATGACGTTTTGCCAAAAAACAATATTGTTGCGGAAGAAGTTTCGGCAGGAATCCGTCTGAGTATTCGTGACATAAAATTTGCTCCGGACAGTGCGCAGATTTTGTCTGGCGAAAGCAAGCGGCTTGACGAAATTGCAGAGGTCTTGAAAATGGCTCCGAATGCGCAGTTTTTGGTGGAAGGCCATACTGCAAGCGTTGGAAAACCAGCTGGCGAACAAAAACTTTCTGAGCAGCGCGCTTGCAAAATTGCGGAAGAACTCAAGGCGCGCGGTGTAAAGGCTGGAACGTTTATTTGCCGCGGCTTTGGCGGAACAAAACCTGTTGCTTCTAACGAAACAGACGAAGGCAGGGCGCAAAACCGTCGTGTTGAAATTACGATTTTAAAATAAAACTTGGCTTTGAATTACGAAAAATTCCAGATTTCGTTTTTGTGAATTGTTCCTAGAGCGTGTGCTGCCTGAACTATGTTTTGATTATTTTGAGCATGCATAAAGTTTTTGAGGTCGATCGAAAAACGGTTCATTGAAAAATGCTGAAATACAAAGACTTTTTGCCATTCTTCTGGAGCGGAACTGTAAGTTTTTTTGAGCTCGTTTTTGTATTCGGTAAAAATGCCGTTCTTTTTGAGCTCGCTGTAGCCGACAAGAAAAATTTCCGGTTTTTCGGCTTCGGTTTGCGCGGCGCGGCAGAGAGAAATATGAAGTTCTGCGGTTTTTTGGGCCATGTAAACTTGGCTTTCTAAAATCAGGTTTTGGATTTTTTTGTTGCCTTCGCTCAAAAGAAATTTTATGTGCTTGGTTTTTGCTGTGTGAACTGGCGTTTTATTTAAGATTATTGCGTTTTTGCGGAAATCTGTATTGAATTCGGGATTTTTTTGAAAAAAACTTGCCGCGATTTTTCCGCTTTGGCCGACAAGATATTTTTGATTTTTGGACAACTGCTCGTCTTTTCCGGGATTGTCGCCGATTACAATCAGCCGAATCTGGCTTTGTTCTGTAATTTCGTCGAGAGCGGTGTTGTAAACGACTGGATTTTCGAGAGAATAATCTGGAGTGTCTTTTTGCGCTGCGTTTTTTTGAAGTGGAATCAGAATTGAAGAAAATTCTTCTGAAATTTTTTTGCAGTAAGAGCGAAAATCGTTGCGAAAATTTAAAAAAATATTGAATTGTTCGGCTGTCATTTTTTTATGATAACGAGAATTTTGAATTTTGTGTATTGGCGGATAAATTGAAAGGCAATAAACCGAAAAAGTAAATTTTACGCCGGATGCGGCGGCCAAAGTTGCCGAAAGGCAATGAGCGCGAGCGAAGCCGGAGCAGCCGGTTTTTGGATAAAACTTACGGAAAAGGCGAGGCAAAACTTTGAAAAAAAATGCCGTCCAAAATAAAATAAGATTAAGAAGTTGAAACTTGTCTGTTTTTTTGTGAATTACCTATCTTTTTTATTAAAAATTGGTTAGAATGTGGCGAGTTTTGTTATTTTTTAGTAAGTAGTTTTTTATGGTTTTGAACATTTTTGCTCAGGTTTTTGGTTTTGTTGGCTCGCTGTGCCTTTTGCTTTTTGGAATGAATATGCTTTCCGACGGAATTCAGAAAGGCGCGGGAAGTAATTTACAGAAGCTGCTTGGAAAAATTGCAGGAAACAGATTTACGGCGGTTTTGACTGGAATTGGTGTTACGGCGATTATTCAGTCGTCTGGCGCTACTACCGTAATGGTTGTGAGTTTTGTCAATGCGGAAATGCTCACGCTCAAACAGGCAATTGGCGTAATTTTTGGCGCAAATATTGGCACGACCGTTACCGCCTGGATTGTTTCGCTTTTTGGATTTAGTTTTTCGATTGCTGATGCGGCAATTCCTCTTTTTGGAATTGGCTTCCTTTTAAAACGCATGAAAAAATTCAAGATCCACAATTTTGCAGATTGTTTTATGGGATTTGCAATTTTGTTTATGGGGCTTGACCTTCTTCAGAAAACGTTGACCTTGAGTTCTGAATCGGCGGCTGTTTTGCAGCATCTTACGAATTTGGGAATTGGCGGACTTTTGCTCGGTGTATTTATCGGAGCGGCGGTTACGGCTCTTATACATTCGTCTTCTGCTATGACGGCGATTGTTCTTACGATGGCGGCAAATAACTTTTTAACTTGGGAACTTTCGGCTGCCTTGGTTTTGGGAAGCAATATCGGTTCAACGATTGATGCTGTTATGTCGGCTTTTGGAGCTACGACTAATGCAAAACGTACGGCGCTTGTGCATGTTATGTTCAATGTTATGGGAACTGTAATTGTTCTGTGCTTCTTTAAGCCTTTCTTAAGTCTTGTTGATATGATTGTTCCTGGAACTCCAGCTTCAAATATTACAACTCATATTGCAATGCTCCATACGATTTTTAACGTTTGTTCTACATTGATTTTCCTTCCTTTTGTCGATCAGATTGCATTTCTTGCAACTAAAATTATTAAAACCACTCCAGAAGAAAATAATTCGCATTATAGATTTCCGGCAATTTTGCCTAACAGCCACGTTTCGGCAGATGTTTACCTTTTTCAGATTCAGAAAGAAATTTCAAAAATGTCTGCAAAAATAATGGAAATGTTCGATATTATTTCGAATACTCTTGCGAGCGCAGGCAAAAATCCTCAGGAAGTTGAGGTTGAAAAGTCGGTTGATTTGGTTCAGCAGCTGGAAGAATATATTGACGAAATGAACGAAGCAATCACTCATTTTTTGCAGCATGTTTCTCGTCTGCCGAATGCAAACCACGAAGACAGAGTTCATTTTTCGCGGTTGATGACAATTACAGATACGCTTGAAAACTTGAGCGATGAAAATTCTTCGATAATGTACACGCTCAAAAAGTACATTGAAAGCGAAAGTTTTAATTTTGTTTCTGACCAGACAAAAAAAATCTGTGGCTATCTTGAATCGGTTCGCCTTTTCTATGAACGAGTTTGCGTAAACTTTACGATTGGCATGACAGGTGAACAAAAATATGAATACGAAAAGCTTGAAAACGAAATTGACCGTACAAAGAAGAACTTAAAATACGAAAGCCGCAAGCGAATTGAATCTGGAAGCGATGTAAAAGCAGAGCTTGCTTATATCGATCTAGTAAGAAAAATCGAAAAAGCCGGCGACTGCATCTACACAATAGTTCAAGCTATTTAAAAAAAGTCCGCAAAAAAATGCGGACTTTTTTTTGCGGACACAAGTAAAATCAATTCAAATTTTATTCAGAAAATTCCGCAACAAGCTGCGTTATAGTCTGCTTTGCGTCTCCGTAAATCATTACAGTGTTGTCGTTTGTGAAAAGCGGATTCTCAATTCCCGAAAATCCTGTTCCTTTTCCGCGCTTCAAGACAAAAACCGTGCGCGCCTCGTAAGCGTTCACAATCGGCATTCCGTAAAGAGGGCTGTCAGGGTCGTTCACCGCGCTCGGATTCACAACATCGTTCGCGCCGATTACGATTGCAACATCGACATTTCCCATCTGAGGATTTATTTCATCGGCTGTTTTTAGCTGCTCGTACGGAACATTCGCTTCCGCAAGAAGAACATTCATATGTCCAGGCATTCGGCCCGCAACCGGGTGAATCGCAAAGTTCACTTCCGCGCCGTTCGCCTCGAGCTTGTCGCAAAGCTCCTTGACCGCATGCTGCGCCTGAGCAACCGCCATTCCGTAGCCCGGAACAATCACAACATTTTTCGCAGCCTCAAGAATCAGATAAGCGTCATCGACAGAAATAGCCTTCGGCTCTTTTGCAGGACCAGCCGCGCCTTTTTTCTTTGAGCCGCCGAAACTCTTGAACAAGAGGCTTCCAAAGGTTCGGTTCATCGCCTTGCACATAATCAATGTCAAAATCAATCCCGAAGCCCCGACAAGACAGCCAGAAACAACAAGAACCGTATTGTTGATTGCAAATCCGGCAAAAGCCGCCGCAAGACCAGAAAGCGCGTTCAAGAACGAGATGATTACAGGCATATCGCCGCCGCCGATTGGAATCACCATCGTAAATCCGAGAATTATGAACGCGGCAGTCGAGACAACGATTCCGGCAAATTCAATGTTCTGAAAACCAAAAACATTCTCTTTAGAAAAGAACGAATACGCGGCAATTCCGGCAAG
>NZ_DBJD01000050.1:0-12727 GCF_002297065.1 Treponema sp. UBA785
AATCGGGGCTACAAGCCCCGTTATGCGCTAAAATCCGTAGTCGCTTTTTTCCTGCACGATTTTTTCCGGCTGGAAAACCTGCTGAAAAACCTCAAATGCTTTTTTTACAGGAATAAATTTTATTCCCGTTTTTACGATTTCAGGAATTTCTTCAAGATCGCGCTCATTGCTCTTCGGAATAAAAATCGTCTTTACTCCGTTTCTCTTGGCAGCTACAGTTTTTTCGCGTAAACCGCCGATTGCCATGACAGAACCTGTCAAATCAAGTTCTCCGGTCATTGCAACATCGCTTTTTACAACCCTTCCAGTCAAAAGAGACATAAATGTTACTGCCATCGTAATGCCTGCGCTCGGTCCGTCCTTTGGCGTTGCTCCTTCCGGAATATGCAGGTGAATTACATTCTGATCAAACCAGCTCTGCGGCTTTATCTTGTGTTCAATTGCATACTGCTTTACATAGTTAAAGGCAATTTGAGAAGATTCTTTCATAACATCGCCCATCTGTCCGGTCAAGACAAGTCCGCCCTTGCTGTCAGGAAAACTGATTGCTTCTATAAGAAGAGTGTCGCCTCCCATGCTTGTCCAGGCAAGGCCAATGCAAGTTCCAGGAATTTCGGCCCGTTTGATTTCGCTTTCGTCAAAAACAGGCTTGCCAAGATAAGTATCCAAATCTTTTGCATCAATATTAAACTGTTTTCCGTCCAGAGAATCGCATTCGTTATTTTCGATTTCTTTTACTTCGCTCAAAGTCTTGATGTTTTCAGGAATTCCAGAAAGCTGCCGTGTAATTATCTTTCTGTGAATTTTATCAATACATTTTTCGTAATTGCGGACACCGGCCTCGCGCGCATATTCCTCTGCGATACGCAAAAGAGCGGCCTTTGTATATTTTACCTGGCCTTTTGCAAGTCCGTTTTTTGCAAGATTTTTTGGAATAAGGTATTTTCTTGCAATTTCAAGTTTCTCCTGATCGATATAACCAGAAAGCTGGATTATTTCGGCGCGGTCTAAAAGAGGTTCCGGAATTGAATCCAGTGTATTTGCCGTCAAAATAAAAAACACATTGCTTACGTCAAACGGCAAATCCAAATAGCTGTCGCGGAAACTTACATTCTGCTCCGGATCCAAAACTTCAAGAAGCGCGCTAGCAGGGTCGCCCTGAACACTTGCCCCCATTTTATCAACTTCGTCAATCATAAAGACCGGCGATTTTGTCTTTGTAATCTTTAATCCCTGAAGAATTTTTCCAGGCATTGCGCCAATATACGTTCTGCGGTGTCCTTTTATTTCAGCCTCGTCGCGCATGCCTCCAACGCTAAACCTGTAAAAAGGCTTGTTCATTGCATTCGCAATAGAGTGTCCGATTGAAGTTTTTCCGACTCCCGGCGGTCCTACAAGAATCAAAATTGAACCTTTGTTGTCTTTTTTCATCTTTCGGACTGCAAGATATTCAAGAATTCGTTTTTTTACATCGTCAAGGCCGTAATGGTCTTTTTCAAGAATTTTATATGCTTTTGCAAGATCGAGATTTTCTTTTGGCTCTTCATTCCACGGAAGGGCGCAGACCAGCTCAAGATAATTGCGGCTTACAAAATATTCAGAAGAATTGGAATCCATCAATTTGAATTTTTCGAGTTCGCTTTCCAAAGCTTCCTTTATTTCGCCTTCAAATTTAAATCCTTCAATTTTTTCCTTAAATTTTGAATAATCGTTTCCTTCTCCATCGGCACCGATTCCAAGCTCATCTTGAATTGATTTCATTTCTTCTCGTAAAAAGTATTCGCGCTGATTTTTTTCAATTTTTTCGTTTAATTCATTTTGAATTTTCTTCTGCATCCGCAAAAGTTCCTGTTCTTTTTTTATAAAAACAAGAACCTGCTCAAGCCTTGAGCGCACGTTAAGCTCTTCGAGAACTTTTTGCTGGTCAGATTTTTCAACATTTAAAATC
This sequence comes from Treponema sp. UBA785, assembly GCF_002297065.1. NCBI lineage: Bacteria > Pseudomonadati > Spirochaetota > Spirochaetia > Treponematales > Treponemataceae > Treponema > Treponema sp. UBA785. The sequence goes on from NZ_DBJD01000050.1 coordinate 1,949, forward strand.
GAAGCAACAAAATCGGCAATTTTTCCAGGATTGTCGATATTCACCATATTTAAGCGCATTTCTTCGGAAAACAGCGGATTATTGTCGCTTATCTCTTTCATTTCGCTTATAAGCGCGCGTGTCAGGGCTTTTGTTTCAAACGTATCGCTTTCTTCGTCATCGAGATACTGAACCGCAACAACAATTGGATTTTTTGCAGACAAAACCCGGCGGATTTTAAAACGTTTTATTGTCGAAACAAAGATGTTTACTCCACCGTCAGGAAGGTTTATTTTTTTTATAATTCTTGCAACAGTTCCAATATCGTACAAATCGCTTGCAACGGCATTTTCATCTTCCGTTTTTGAAAGCACCAGACCGATAAAGCCATTTGCCTCGAACGAATCTTCGACAATTTTTACATCGTCAGGATTAGAAAGCATAAGCGGTGTAAAAATTCCAGGAAAAATCGGATGCCCGTTAAGAACGACCAAAGGCAATTTTAGAGGAAGTGCCTGCTCAACTGTGATAATAGAACTTGCGGAATCGTCCGTCCGCCGTTCACCTTTCTTTGAAGATTTTTTAGATTTTTCTTCTTTTCCTGTGGCTGTATTTTTTTCGTTTTTTTCAGTTTCGTCTTTTTTTGCAGAAATTTCACCTTCGTTTTTTTCTTTCTGCGGAGTATCTTTTTCTACCGTCACTTCAACATCGACAGGAGTTCCGTCAGCATCCGTATGCTTTGAAACCAATTCATTTATTGCATTTTTTAAATTTTCAGCAACAGCTTTTAAAGCGTCATTCTGTTTATTTTCGTCATTATTGTCGTTATTATTTTTAGCCATAATTATAATTTAACCATAAAAATGGCTGTAGGCAACAAAATTATTCCTCTTTGGATTTGCTTTTGTCCTGCAATTTTTCAAGTCCGGCATTCAAAAAAAGCTCATCCTGATACCAGTCAAGAATAAGAGAATAAAAAGCATCCTCGTAGCCTTCGCATTTTGCAAGAATTTTTACGACAGTACCGCTTTTTAAGCTTCCTGACGGAACACTGTCCATCAAAACCCATTTTCCGCGGTACGAAATAAAGAATTTTGTCTTTGAAGTAAGCGAATTCCCTTCAAAACGGTCGTAACTTTCTGCATGAACTTTTACAGGCCGGTTTGCATTCCGAAGACTGCTGATTTTTAAGTTTAAATTTTCTTTTTCAACTTCGACAGTCTGCCACATTATATAAGGACCTACTGCAATTTTAATCCGGTATTTTCCAGAACGCAGATAAACAGGATATGTTGAATAGTTTTTTACGTTTTTTGAATTATTTTGAGCCTGCTGAGTAAAAATCCGGCGGCTTCCGTTTACTTCCGGAATTTCTTTTCCATCATCTGCAAAAAAGAATGCGCGCAAAGGAAGATCGGAGTCCACAGATGAAGCAACAGGAATTTCCATATTTAAAACAACGCTCTTATACCAATGCCGTAAAACAGTTTTGTGAACATAGCCACGGCTCCAAACAAAGCAAAAAAGAACGCAGGCCGCAACTCCAGACAAAACTCCACAGACGATTTTTTTGAATTTTTTGTCGCGCTGCTCAAACGAAGGAATTGCAAACTGTCTTGTTGTAAGAACAGTCTGCGCAAGGGCAATTCTTATTTTGTGAGTATCGTAATGAGAAAGATATTTTTTTACAATTTTGAGAACTGCATCAATCGACTGAAACCTTCTTGCCGGGTTTGCCTTGAGCATTTTTTTTATCATTCCAGCAATTACCGGAGGAATATTTCTGTCGATTTTACGCGGATTTACGTATTTTCCTTTGCGGATTTTTTCCAAAGTTTCTGCATTTAAAGCTGAAGGAAAAGGTTTTGTTCCTGTAAGCATTTCGTAAAGCATTACGCCCATCGAATAAATATCCGCCCTTCTGTCTACGCTTCTGCTGTCTGTGATCTGTTCCGGAGACATATAGGCAGGAGTTCCCAAAGTTACGCCGTGGCTTGTCAATTCGCCTGTAATCTGGGTTGTTGAAGTTTCTGCAACTGTTTTTCCAGAACTGTCAGCGGCGCTTTCGTTTTTTTGAGACGGCTCATTTTCGCTTTCGGTCGAGGCAATTCCAAAATCTGCAAGCTTTACTTCCGCCCTTTTTGAAATAAGAATATTTCCAGGCTTAATGTCGCGATGAACAATTCCCCTTACATGGGCAAACTTCAAGGCAAGACAGGCATCCTGAAAAATCAAAAGCGCAAGTTCTGTTCCAAGAGCAACCTGTTTTTCGAGAACCTGAGCAAGGGAAAGACCTTCAACAAATTCTTCGACAATATAATGGCTTGAACCTTCGACAAAATAGTCAAAAAGATGAACGATGTAAGGGCTTTGCATATCGAGCAAAATTTGGGCTTCGCGTTTAAACCGCTCGCGGACTATTTTATTGTTTCGGATTGTAAGTTTTTTCAAGATTACAAGTCTTTTTAAAGAAGGATGAACGGCTTTATAAACCGCTCCCATTCCGCCTTTTGCAACAAGTCCAAGAATTTTGTATTTTCCGATACTTTCAGGAATTTTTTCTGCCATAAAACTTACACTCCCATAAAAAGTCAAGATTAAAATTTCAGTTCTAATTCTCTACATCCACTCTCAAAATATCAGTTTCCGGATTAAATTTTCTATCTGGCTTGACAACAGCAATATTTTCTTCGTCCGGGTTATGAATCTGCACATATTTTCCATTCTGACGCAGTCCGTATCTGTTTTTTACAGGCCTGTGGCCGCCAATCCACACGGCATTTGCGCAGTTTTTTCCAAGAAGATTCTTTATGCTTTCAGAAACGCTGTCTTTTTTTGCCTCGCCATTTGCCGTCCAAGTAAGCGCAAGCGTTACTTCAGGAAATTTTCTGTAATTTATGATTTTTGACCGGGTCAATTCAAAAAACGGCTCGGCATGGCTTATTACAAGATTTGGAAAAACCGCACATAGCGGCAAAGCGTGCTCAAGGCAGCTTAAAATATAAATGACAGCATCATCGTACTGTTCTGCCATAAACTGATAGAACATTTCACCTTCCGCAGCCATTTTATAAAAAGGATGATTACCGCGGCCTTCTTCGTTCAGAATATTTTCATGATTGCCTTTCAAGCAGTGAAAATTTTCCGGACAAGAAAGCTTTAATTTTAAAATCATCTGCAAAACTTTCAGGTTTTCCAGCATTTCCTGATTCATCGCCTCGCTTTTTATTACGCCCCGTTTAAATTCAGAAAACGCATCTTTCCAGCGCTCATAGCAGCGCATCTCTGAATGAAAAATGTCTCCAACGCATACAAGGTAAATCAGTTTTTTTTGACACGCTTCCAAAATGCTCATTTTCCGGCAAGAAGGCTCTTCTTTGTTTTCTGTTTTTTCGGAATTTAAGCAAGCTTCATTCTCCTGCCCTGATTTTTTTTCAGAATCAGATGTTTTGTTTAAATCTTCCAGTTCAATTTCAAAATTCAGAATATGCCATAAAAAATATTCGCGCGCATGAATGTCTGGAATTACAACAACGGGCTTTTTTTCTTTTCCGAATTTTTTTTCTGAGCAAAAATCCAAAAGGCCGCCGGAAAATTTTTCGCCATATTTTTCTTTCGGACGGTAAAGTGAATTTTCATTTTCCAAAAGATTCAAGGCTTTTTCAAGAAGATGCATAAAAGCATCATATTCAGGAAAATCTTCGGAGCGGTAAATATTAAAAAGTTCAGTTTTTAAATCCACGGACAGCCCTTTTTGGCAAATTTTTACGCCAAAACAAGATTTACAGAACCGACTGTAATCCTGTCTCCCGGATTTAATTTAACGTACTTGTCATTTGGAATGCGTCTTCCGTTAATAAAAGTTCCGTTTGTAGAATTTTCGTCCTTTATAAAAAAAACGTCCTTGATTTTTTGAATCGAAGCATGCAAACGGCTGGCAAGCTTGTTGTCAATTACGATATTACAGTCTGGAGAACGGCCGATTGTCATTTTGGCGACCAGATTGATTTTCTTTTTGTTAAACATTAAATATGAAACCTGACTGGTATCAGCAATTTTTTCCAAATGCTGGCCGACAGGCGAACTTGTTACAATTGTAGTATCCTGCATGGATAGAATTATACAACCAAACTGAAAAACTGTAAAATCAAAACAAAAAGCAAATTTATTTAATCTGAAAATTCACCAGGAAGTGGAGCGGTTACGGTCATTACATTTTTTGTTGCCGGGTGCGGAAAACTAAGGCTTGCTGCATGCAGCATAATTCTCTTATAAGGTTTTCCGCCGTATAATTCGTCTCCCAAAATCGGACAGCCAAGGCTTGCTAAATGGACGCGAATTTGATGAGTGCGTCCTGTAAGAGGTTTGCAATAATACAAAAAAAAGCGGGAATTTGCCTTAAAAAACTCAAATTCCGTGCGGCTTTTTAAGCCTCCTTTTTCTTCGGAAAGTTTTCCCCATTTTGCGCTCTGGCCTTTCGGGCTTATTCTGCCCATAGGAAAATCAACTGTAATTTTTTTTGAGGCAGGTTCTTTTAAAATGGCGGCAACGTAATTTTTTTTTGCTGTATGCCGCTCAAACATGTCGTGGCAGGCGGCATTTGCTTCGCGTTTTTTTGTAAAGAGAATTACGCCGGAAGTGTCGCGGTCAAGACGGTGCATTATGCCGCAGTAAGGAGGATTTTTTGCATTCGGATTTTGAATTTTTTGTCTTGCAAAAAGATAGCGGACGACAGCCGCATGAAGATTGTCCCGAGTTTCGACCATGGATTTTTCGGTCGGAAAATGCGAGGGCTTGTTCACTACGATTATGTATTCGTCCTCAAAAAGAACATTTTTTTCTGTAAGCTCAAATTTTATGTCGTCGGGCTGTTTTTCGTAAAAAAGTTTTTCTTTATCGACAGAAACAAAGACAGAAGATTTTGCAAAAACCGTAAAAGAAGGCGCAAAAACCTGCTTTTGATTTACGCTTACCGCTCCTGCAACGATAAGACGGCGGATTTTAGAATTGGAAATTTCTGTTTTTAAGAGCAATGGAAGATTTTGACGTAAAAGCTCATCGAGGCGGATTTTTTTTTTGGAAAGAATTTTGAAAGTTTTCATTTTTATATATTTTTCGGGCAAGGGATGGAAGCCGCGCCAAAGGCGTTGAAACGGCAGTTTTCAACTGGCGTTTTAATGAAGCGGACAGCGCAACGGCGTACAGCCCGGTTTTTGTGGCAGAGCCACAAAAATGACCCCAAATTTTTTGTATAATTTTGTATAATTATGAAAAAAAAGCGGCAAAAAATCAATCGACGTGTTTTTTTGAGTTTTTTGCGAGAATCATTCCAGCCAAAAACGCTGTAAACGGAGCTGTTGCGGCAAGACCAAAGCTTCCTGCGACAGTGTTTATTATTTCGGCGGCGACCTGATTGTTGTTCAAAATATTGTAAAGCGGCGTTCCCTGCGCCATAAAAGTCATTAAAAGCGCAAGGCAAGTTCCGGAATATGCAAGAAGAAGAGTTGTCGTCATGGTTCCCATTGCGGCCCGCGCAACTGCAAGACCGGATTTTATTGCTTCAAGACGGCTGATTGACGGACATTTTTTTACAACTTCGTTGACGGCAGATGTTATATCGACCGCAAGATCCATAACTGAACCGCTCGCTCCAATGCAAATGCTGCTCATAAAGATTTTTGTAAGATTTAAATACTGAAAACCTGAATATAAAAGGCTTTCTGAATGAGCCATGACCGCGCCGTGAAGTTTTAGAGTTTTTGTGCAGATAACCGAAAGAACTGCGCAAAAAACAATTCCTAGCATAGCTCCGCCGGCGGCAGAAAAAAGTCGGCGGTCAAATCCGTAGACAAGCGCGATTATAACGACCGTTAAAAATGCGGTTCCCAAAAGCCCCGTAAGCATTGGGTCAAAACCTTTAAGATAAAGCGGAACAATGATTTTCCAAAGAGCAAGGACTGTAAGAATAAAAGAAAGGACTGAGCGGACTCCTGTTGCTCCTGCAAAAACTATAAGGAAGACAGAAAACGCAAGAGCAAGGATAAGTTCGCCACGAAGACGGAAATGATCGATAAGATTGACCGAAATTATCTGCTCACTTCCCTTTTCTGGATTTTTTAAGTCGGAAAATTCCCACTGAACGAGAGCCTGGGCCGTGTCTCCCGGCCGGAAGATTTTGTCTTGGGAAAGAGAGCCGTTGAGCATATTCCAGCCTTCTGCAATTCTTCCCTTAAACCTTCCGGACAAGAAACGGACAGTGCACACCTGCTGTCCAGTGCGAATAAGTCCAGTATCAATAAAACGGCTGTTGTCAACTTCAATTATTTTTGCACGGCATTTTACGGCATCCTTAAACTGCAAGGCTCCTTCAAACCCTGTAGGAATAAAAAGCATAGCCGCAATGCACGCAAGCGAAACAATAACCGAAACTGCCGAACGTGATAATCTGGACATTTTTTTAATTTTCCTTTTTATTTAATTTTGATCTACCGATATGTTTTCTAATCCTGAACTACTTTTGTCAAAGCAGCCATTTTTTTGTAAATGTCGGTGTTATCGTAATATCCGCCAAATTCGTTCTGGCCTGCGCCGAGCGCGAAAACTGGAACTGGAAGACCTGTATGCGAATAAGAGGTGAATCCGATTCCGCTCTTGTTGTTCAAAATGTGTGTGATTGTTACAGAAAGCGGCTCGTAAGTTCCGTAAAGCTCGTATTCGCGCTGGTCGCGTTTTTTGTCGCCAGACATTGTTTTTGCGTATGCGTCCTTAAGTCTTGAATACTCGTAATCTGTAAGCACGAGCCCACCGTTTTTGCTGCTTCCTTCCGAACCTGGAACTTTAAGTCCAAACAATTCAGTCACGTCTTTCATTACATCGTCAAAAGAAGTGTTGTTTTTCTTGTAATTTGAGATAAAGTCAGAATCGTATTTTGCATATGAAATTTTCTGGTTTTTGAGAGTATTGAAAAACAAGTTGTAGTCTGTTCCGGCAAATCCGATTGTAAGTCCGCCAGTTTCGTGGTCGGCAGTTACAATAATGAGAGTTTCTTTCGGGTGCTTGTTGTAAAAGTCGATGGCTTCTTTTACGGCGTCAGAAAGAGCTACAGTGTCGGCAATTGTTGAACGCGCATCGTTTGCGTGGCAAGCCCAGTCGATCTTTCCGCCTTCAATTTCCATAAAAAAGCCTTTTTTGTTGTCGAGAACTTCAATTCCCTTCTTAACATAATCGCGGAGAGTCCATTCGCCTTTTTGAGCGTCCTGAGCGTAGTTCATCGCGTCTGAATCTGCAAGATTTTCTGCAATTACAAGAGCCTTGTCTCCGTTTTTGAGAGCTGAAGCATCTTTTTGTGTAAAGCAGACTTTATAGCCGGCTTTCTGTGCAAGAGAGTAAATTGATTCCTTGTCGTTTTTTTTGTCCTGAGGCTCCATCAAGGCTCCGCCTGCAAAATAGTCGAAATTTGAAGCGACAAGCTCAAGCCCAATCGGATAGTTTGACTTTCTGCTCGCCTGATGAGCGTAAGAAGCCGCAGGGGTTGCGTGGTTTAAGTTTACACTTGTAATTACACCGATTTTCCAGTTTTTCTGGTCGCGAAGCTGTTCTGCAATCGTGCGGAATTTCTGCTTTTTAGTGATGTCAACATTGATAGAGCTAGAATGTGTTTTTTTTCCGGTAAGGATCGATGTTGCGGTCGAAGCTGAATCTGGCGCAAAAGACGTCGCATCGTAAGTCTGAGCGCTTCCTGCAACCGGGAAATTCATAAAGCTCAAATTTTCGCCATAAGGTGAATCTTTTGGATTTTCTGATTTTTTTACAACATCAACAATTCCTGCAGCGTCTTTTCCAAGGTAATATGCGGAACTCTGAATCTGAGGATAGCTCATTCCGTCGCCAATGAACAAAAAGACGTATTTAGGAGTTCCCTTTCCAGTAGGATTTCCCTGAATCTGCTGAGCGTCTACTTTTGAAGTAAAAGCCATTGCAGCAAACATTGCCGCTCCTACTGCAAGTTTCATCATTCCACGAAAACTTTCCTGTGAAATTTCTTTTCTTTTCATCATTTTAATTTGTACCTCCAAATGGTTTAACGAAAAGATAAAATCCAAATGTTATAAAATGATGAAAAAAATATGAGATAAATGTAAAAAATCGGCTCAGTTTTTAGCGGCTAATTCCGTTTTTCCTTTTCCATGCAGGAAAATCAACCGAAATCAGTCTTTCCATAGAAGAAGTTGTATATCCGTAGCCGTTGCGTCTTTCGACAGAAAGAGAATTAAAATCTTCGACATACTTGCATCCGCGGTCGCACCAAACAGGTCTTAAGACAGAAGGATAATTTCCTGAGACAGGCTTTCTTGCCCCAGCCACAACGTCAAAAGAAGAATCCAGCGCATAAAACCTCGCCCACAAGTCTGGAGCAGACGGCTCATCAACCAGAACCTGCTCATAATCGTAATAACGTCCGTTCAAAACTTCAGCCTTGCGTGTTTTTCTTACAAGTTTTTTGCCATGAATGCGAATTTCCGGTCTGTCAAAAAATTCGCAGGCAGAAATAATCGCATTTTGAATTTCAAGCGAAGGATTTTCAATTTTCATCAAAAAATTAACCACGTTTTTAGATTCCGTCGAACAGATTGAAGGCGGTTCAAATTCCCTCGCCCAGACAGGAGCGTAATTTTCGTAACTGTGCTGCTGGCACCATGCCGTAAGGATTTTAGAGCCGTCTTCCAAAGCAACCGTAATCTGAGTTTTTAAGATACATTCAATTCCGCGAAGATACGCATTTTGAGCGCGGGCACAAGTTTCTTCATCAACAAAAGCATAAAGTTCCCGATTCTGAACAACCTCGTTCAAAAAAGCAAGAACATCCGCCATTACATCATCGTTAAAAGTTATAGCAAAAACGTCCGCTCCGGTAAAACCTCCAGTCTTCGGTTCCTGCGCATTTAAAATCCACAAAATTCCGCGTTCTGCGCATTCTGCATAGCGTTTTTCAGGAATCTGCTTGTAAACATTTGCAAGATAACGAATTTGAGAAAAAATATTGCGGTTGTCCATCGTGCTTCCGTGAGATTCTGTTTTTAGATTGTAAGTTACAGGCTTGAGCCTGCTGTTTTTTTCGTGAAGAGCTTTTAGTTCTTCCAAAGTAAAAATCCGCTGATAATCAAGATTTTTTGCCCAGCCGCCGTCAGGATTCTGCAAAAAGACCATATTTTCGGCAATTCCGGCAATCTGAGCTTCGTCATAAAGCTTGTAAGGAGGAACAGAATTTTTGTAAACATAGCGGGCGTGGTTAAAACCGTCAGAAAATTCTTTCAACGAAACAGGCAAATACATTTTTTGAGCAAAATCCTCAAATTCCTTCTGCCCGACACGAGAATTCTCATTCTCAATTTTTTCGACATAAGAAGTCTGACAGCCAAAAACAAAAAAAACAGAAAAAAAAGCCAGAAAAGAAAGATTAATTTTCATAATAAAAAAATTATAGCACGGAAAACCAAAATTATAAAAATTCAGGAGCACAATTTACTCTCAATCCGGCTTTCCGCACTTGCGCTTCCGCTCCATTGCCGTTCCGGCAACTTCGGTGCTCCAATCCGGGCTATAAAGCCCGGTCGTGCGCTTTGGCGCACACGTAAATAAAACGGGTTTTGCGTCAGCAAAAGCCGCAGCATGCGCCAGCATGCAAGCATCCGGGCTAAATTTTGCCAAAAACTAATCGCCAAAACAGATTCCAAGCGCTTTTGCTTCTTTTATTTCTTCAGATTTTACATCGACAGTCTTTAACTTTCCGGCAACTTCAGAAAGAGGCTCTGCAACAATCTTTGAATTTTTTATGGCGGCCAAAACTCCAAATTTTTTTTCAAGAATAAAACCTGCGGCCGCAGCGCCGAGCCTTGAAGATAAAATTCTGTCATAGGCATTTGGGCTTCCGCCTCTTTGAGTATGCCCCGGAATTGTAACCCGGACGTCTTTTCCGCTCATAAGCCGGATCTGGGCAGAAAGATCAAACGAAACTGGAGTTTTTTCACGTTTTTCCTTAAGCTGTTTTTTTGAAAGCTTTGAATCGCTGACAGAAACAGCTCCTTCCGCCGCCACAATAATCGTAAAATGCCTGCCGTTTTTTTCGCGCTCTTCTATTTTTGAAATTATTTTTTCAATACTGTATGGAATTTCAGGAAGAAGAATAATGTCTGCTCCGCCTGCCATTCCAGCGTTCAAGGCAAGATGTCCGGTTTTGTGTCCCATAACTTCGACAATAAAAACCCTGCTATGGCTTGCCGCGGTCGTGTGAATGCAGTCAATTGCGCCGACAGCAACGTCAATCGCGCTCATAAAGCCAAAAGTCATATCAGTTCCGAAAATATCGTTGTCAATCGTTTTTGGAAGCGCAACAATGTTCAATCCTCGCGAGCTTAAAAGCGAAGCTGTTTTTATCGAGCCGTTTCCGCCAAGGACTACAAGACAGTCAAGTTTTTTTTGACGGTAAAAATCTTCCATCGCCTTAACCTTGTCCACTCCGTCCTCCGCAATATCGGCAATATGCTTAAAAGGCTCTCTCGAAGTTCCAAGAATCGTTCCGCCCTGCGTCAAAATTCCAGAAAAATCATCTCCCGTCATTTCATGAAAACGGCCGTAAATCATTCCTTTATAGCCGTCTTCGATTCCCAAAATTTTTACGTCCGGACACTTATAAAAAAGAGTTTTTGCAACTCCGCGCATTGCGGCATTAAGAGCCTGGCAGTCTCCGCCGCTCGTTAAAATTCCAACATTCATTTTACACTCCCATAAAAAGTCAAGATT
>NZ_DBJD01000050.1:12872-26029 GCF_002297065.1 Treponema sp. UBA785
GCCATTTTCGGCTGTTTTTATTTTACACTCCTTGCAACCTTGTATGCCTGGTCAAAAAAGAATTCCTGCGAATTAAGAAGTTTCACAGATTTTTTCTTTCCGCCGATTTCTGTGTTTCGCTTTTCGTAAATTCCATGAGAATCAAGAACCCGGCCCTTTTCCGTATCATTCATTTCGATTTCAAAAATTTTCTTTATTCTCGTCCGCAAATTTTTGCTCAGAACCGGCACTCCAACTTCAACCCTGCGCACCATGTTTCTTGTCATAAAATCCGCCGAACCAATAAAAACTTTTTCGTCCTCGCCTTTTCCAAACCAGTAGATTCTCGAATGTTCCAAATATCGTCCTACAATGCTCACTATACGAATATTTTCTGTCCAGCCAGCAATTCCAGGAATAAGACAGCAAATTCCTCTAACGCACATGTCGATTTTTACACCGGCCCGCGACGCCTCGATCAAGGCATCGATTATAGGCTTATCTGTAAGCGAATTTATTTTTATTCCGATATAGGCTTCTTTTCCTTCTGCTTTTTTTTGAATTTCCTCATGAATAAATTCAAGAATCTTGCTCTGAAAGCATTTTGGCGCAACAAGCAGACAGGAAGCGCTTTCAACAACTTCGCCAAGAAGAAAATTCTTAAAAACTTTCGCCGCATCGCTTCCGATTGCAGAATTTGCCGTCAAAAGCGAAAAATCGGTGTAAAGCTCTGCCGTTTTTTCGTTGTAGTTTCCTGTTCCAATCTGAGTAATATAGGAAATTCCGTTTCCTGTGTTTCTTGTAATAAGGCACAGCTTTGAGTGAACTTTATATTCACCAAGACCGTAAATAACCCGGCAGCCAGAATCCTCAAGAACACGCGAAATCTCAATATTGTTCGCTTCGTCAAACCTTGCGCGGAGCTCGACAAGAACGACAACTTCCTTTCCGTTTTCTGCAGCTTCAACCAGAGCTTCGACAATTTTGCTCTTGTCTGCCAGGCGGTAAAGCGTAATCTTTATGGAAACAACGCTTTCGTCGCCGGCTGCTTCGTGCAAAAGTCCCAAAAACGGCTTCATATTTTCAAATGGATAGAATAAAAGAACGTCTTTTTTTTCTATTTGAGGAATTATTCTCTTGCGCATATCAATGTCGCGGGAAGGACGAGGCAGGCGCCGGCGGTAGAAAAGCTCATTTTTGCCGTGAAGATATTCCCGAAGCTGAAAAACGAATTTCATATCAAGAGGAGTTCCAGAATCAATTATCGCGTCTTCCGAAATCTTTACGAATTTTGCAAGCTCGCTTCTAGCCTGCGGATTTATTTTCCGGCTAAGCTCAAGGCGGACAGGACTCATTCTTTTGCGCTGCTTAATCAAATCTTCCATAAAATTTCTGTAATCAAGATCTTCGTCAATCGCGTCATGCTCGTCAATATCGGCGTTTCTCGTGATTCTTACAACGGCTTTTTCGCGAATTGAATAGCGTGTAAAAAGTTTTGTGACGAAATGAAGAATCAGCTCCTCACAAAGCATAAAAGTTCCCGGACGAGAAGGAATTTCTATCAGTCTTTTAAAAATAGTATTTGTGCAGGGAACAATTCCCATCCTGTTTTTGCCGTTTTTATTGGAAAGCAAGACAACCGCATTCAGTTCCTTATTTGCAAGAAACGGGAAAGGCTGCTGTTTTCCGACAATCATTGGGCTTAAAAAAGGAGAAATGCAAGTGTCAAAATACTGCTCAAGGATTTTTCCCTCTTCGTCAGAAAGTTTATTAAAATTTATCAGGCGAATTCCTTGAACTTCAAGCTCACCCATAAGCTGCTCATAGATTTTTGCCTTTTTTATTTCAAGTTCCTTTACGCGAAGGAGAATTGCGGCAATCTGATCTGAAGCCGTCATTTTTGTTTTGTTGTCGCAGGCATTAAAGGCGTTTTCTTCCTGAACACGGAGAGAACCAACCCGAACCATAAAAAATTCGTCAAGATTGCTCTGAAAAATCGAAACAAATGAAAGCCTTTCGGCAATCGGAACAGAAGGATTTCCGGCTTCGTCCAGAACCCGCTCGTTAAAAGAAAGCCACGAAAGCTCACGGTTTACATAACATTCAGAAGGAATATCTTCCGGACAAAAATCTCTTTTAGAAACAGAAACATTATTTTCGGCCATATCACCCTCAAAAAAACTCAGCTGTTTGTATAAATCAGCTGTTTGTATAAAACCGAGTCTAAAAAAGGCTGATTAAATTTTTATATAAATAGCGTTAATTTTTGGTTAATTTTATCGAAAAGATTTTATGGCAAGAATTTTACAAAAAAATAAAAAAAATGATGTTTTTCAAAAAAAACTTAGCCCGGATCGTCGCGGAAAGACCGGACTGAGCACGCGAAGGAGGACTTGCAGCAAGAGCCGGCTAGACTGCGGATTGCGCTCCAAAACAAAAAAAACGTCCCGAAAACAAAATTCCAGGACGTTTCTTGTTAAAAACTATTACTCTGTCGGGCGTTTTTTAAGGCTTTTGCTTTCCGCAATTGCCCGGCCTTCGCCAACACTCTGCTCCATCATCGCGCGCACTTTAAGAGGCAAGCCGAACAAGGTAATAAAGCCCTGTGCGTCCTTATGGTCGTAAAGTTCGCCTGTTGTAAATGAAGCGATATTTTCGTTGTAAAGGCTGTATTTTGAGTCTGAGCCTGCGGCGCGAACCATTCCCTTTACGAGCTTTACTTTTGTCCAGCCTGTTACGGTCTGCTGGGTTGAGTCAACAAACGCCATCAAAGCGTCATACAGCGGTGTGAAAACTTTTCCGTCGTAAATAAGCTCTGCAAGGCGGAGAGCAACCTGCTGCTTGTAGTGGTAAGTATCGCGGTCAAGGCAGATATGATCCATCATTCTGTGAGCAAAGTAGAGAACTGTTCCGGCTGGAGTCTCGTAGACTCCGCGGCTCTTCATTCCAACGCAGCGGTTTTCGCAGATGTCGGCAATTCCGACTCCGTTTCTTCCGGCAATTTTGTTGAGCTCGAGCATAAGCTCAAGACCGTTCATTTTTTTGCCGTTCAAGCTTACAGGAATTCCTTTTTCCCATTCGATTGTAACGTATTCTCCGTCGCCCGCCTCTTCCGGAACAACTGTATTTTTGAGCATATGCTTGTAGTTTGGCTCGTTTGAAGTTTTTTCAAGCTCAAGTCCTTCGTGGCTGATGTGCCAGATGTTCTCGTCGCGGGAATATGACTGGTCTTTTTTCATTGGAACTTCAAGTCCGCGGTCTTCCAAAAATTTGATTTCTGCTTCGCGGCTGTCCATATTCCATTTCGGGTCGCGCCAGGCGGCAATAACCTTCAAGTCAGGAGCAAAAGCCTTGATTGCAAGCTCAAAGCGGACCTGGTCATTTCCTTTTCCTGTCGCACCGTGGCAAATTGCCACAGCGCCTTCCTGCCTTGCATACTCAACAAGAATTTTTCCAATTAAAGGACGGGCAGTTGAAGTTCCCAAAAGATATTCATCCTCGTAAACAGCATTTGCCTTGAGAGCCGGCCAGATATATTCTTCAATATATTCCTGACGTGCATCTACAACGTAGCAGGCAGAAGCGCCAGTTTTGAGGGCACGAGCCTTAATGTGCTCCCAGTCATCGCACTGGCCAACATCAATACACACAGCGATAACATCGTAGTCATAATTTTCTTTAAGCCAAGGAATGATAACCGTTGTATCCAATCCACCAGAATAAGCAAGAACAACCTTATCTTTTGCCATTTTATTTCTCCCGTCCGTACAAAAAAATGCACGGTAAACTGTATATTTATACAAAATACTCTAGTGTTTTATGCAACTTTATGCAATAGAGACGAAATATTCAGACATATAAAGGCAAAAGTTTTTCGAGAATTTTTTCAATTATTTTAAAACTTTCAGGAGTCAGGCTCAAATAATTGTCATATTCGGTATGAAAAAGCCGCCATGTCAAAGGCATTTTTTCGCGGTATTTAAATGCAAAATCCGCATTTTCGCTGAGCTTTGCGTTCATAACCGTTTTTTCAAGATTTTTGTCTTTCATAAGTTCAAGACAATACAAAGAAGCCTCTTCTTTCGGAAGCATAGTAATCGCCACGGCAGGAATTCCACAGGCTAAAAAACCGGCATTGTCGCTGTAAGGAACCGGCAAAGTCATCCATTTTTGAGGACTTGCTTCCCTCAAAATGTTTTGAGTCCTCTCAAAAAGCGAAGCAAAGCGTTTTACAAAAGGCCTGTTTTTTTTTAAGTTCATTAAAACATCAAGTCCAGCCCTTGCAAGAACAGGAACTGTTCCCCGGCCGACTGAATCAAAGACAAAAACATCATCATTTTCAATTCCGAGTTTTTTAAAAAGCTCTGCCAGCGCAAAAGAGCCCTGCCCGCTCACGCCGCCCTCTCCAAGTTCTTCTCCATCTGTAAAAAACATGCGGATGTTCAAAACTTTGCCTTTTAAAGCCAATCCGTTCACTTTTACGGCAAAATCCGCCAGAGCAAAATTTGCAGAACTGTTGTCATTTGCTCCAGGACTTCCAGAAACAATGTCGTAATGAGAAATAAGAGTTTTTATTTTAAATTGCGGATTATATGAACTTGAAGGGAAATTTACGTAAATGTGCTTTTTTCCTGCCAGATAAATTACAGAAGTCTGCACGCCACGGTCAGACAGGTATTTTCTCAAAAAGGAAAGCCTGTCTGTTTCCGGGGCAAGGTAAGCTTCGTAATCTTCCGGCAAAAAATTCATCTTTAGCTGTTAATCGAAGAACGAGGAACAGGATTTGGACTTGTCGTCGCATTGTCCAGTTTTGAAAATTCCTCAAGCAGTTCCTTCTGTTTTGAGGAAAGCCGTGAAGAAACCTGAACCAAAATTTTTATGTAGAGATCTCCTTTTCGGCTTGTATTTAAAACAGGAACGCCTTCGTTTTTTATGCGCAGGAGTTTTCCGTTCTGAGTTCCAGCCGGCAGTTTAAATTCAATCTTTTTTCCGTCCAAAGTCGTAATAAAAATTGTTTCGCCAAGAGCCGCCTGAACCATTGTAACAGGAACAGCGCAGTAAAGATCTTGACCGCTCCGCTCAAAATAAGTGTGCGGCTCAACATGAAGCACAACAATCAAGTCTCCGGCAGGTCCGCCGTTTTTTCCGGCATCGCCTTCTCCGTGGATTGCAATTCTTTTTCCGTCATCAACTCCGGCAGGAATTGTAAGGGTTACACGTTTTGATTTTTCCTGAACTCCGCTTCCATGGCAAGAACTGCAAGGCTTGTCGATTACAGTTCCAGCGCCATGACAAGTAGGACAAGTCTGCTGAACAGCAAAAAAACCAGCCTGTCTTCTTATCTGACCGCTTCCACCGCAGGCTGTGCAGGTTTTTCTGCTTCCGCCTGCGGCTGCCCCGGAACCGTGGCAGTCAGGACAAGCTTCGTTGTGGGCGAATTTTATCTCGGCCTTAGTTCCGTAAACAGCATCTTTGAAAGAAATGTCCAGATCGTAGCGCAGGCTCTGTCCCTGCTCTGGAGCATTTGGATTTCTAGCTCTTGAAGAAGAGCGTCCGCCTCCAAAAATTCCTTCAAAAATATCGCTAAAGCCGCCGCCCATTCCGCCGAACAGGTCAGAAAAATCGTGGAATGCATGGCTACTGGAAAATCCGCCAGCACCGCCAAATCCCGAGCTTCCGTCTAATCCTGCAAAGCCGTACTGATCATAAATCGGACGTTTCTTGTCATCAGAAAGAACTTCGTAGGCTTCGGTTGCTTCCTTGAATTTTTCCTCTGCCTCTTTATTTCCAGGGTTTCTGTCTGGATGATATTTTATAGCAAGTTTTCTATATGCTTTTTTAATTTCATCAGCAGAAGCACCTTTTTGTACGCCTAATACTTCGTAATAATCACGTTTTGCAGCCATTTTTCTAAACCTTTTAAAAAGAACAAATCAGCCCTGTCAAAACGGCACCGGCTGATTCATTTTTGAGCTGTCTACTTAATATTGTTTTAACAGCCTTATTTTGCAAGAAGGCTTCAAAAACTAAAAGTCTTCAAAGCCTCCATTCATTTTATTTTTTATTTGTCGTCGTGAACTTCGTAAGCCACATCGTCAGCAGTTCCCTTATCAAAACCGCTATTGTTTGCACCAGCATCTCCACTAGCATTTGCACCCGCGCCGCTTCCTGGATTAGCGCCGGCAGAACCCTGAGTACCGCCCGCACCCTGCTGCTTGTAAACTTCCTCAGCAATTTTGTAAGAAGCCTGCTTCAAAGCCTCGGTCTTTGACTTGATTTCTTCGGTATTTCCGCCTTCAACAGCTTTTTTAAGCTCAGCAACAGCGTCTTCAACTTTCTGCTTTTCAGCGCCGTCTACCTTGTCGCCCAAATCTTTGAGAGTCTTTTCAGTAGCGTAAACCAAGCTGTCAGCCTCGTTTTTAACGTCAACTGCCTCGCGCTGCTTTTTATCTTCATCTGCATGAGCCTCTGCATCTTTTACCATGCGGTCGATTTCTTCCTTGCTCAATCCTGAAGAAGAAGTGATCTGAATATGCTGCTCCTTGCCTGTTCCCATATCCTTTGCAGAAACGTGAACAATGCCGTTCGCATCAATATCAAATGTAACTTCAATCTGCGGAACGCCACGAGGAGCGGCTGGAATACCAACAAGGTCAAAGTTTCCAAGAGTCTTGTTCTCAGAAGCCATTTCACGCTCGCCCTGCAATACGTGAATTGTAACCGCTGTCTGACCATCAGCAGCTGTAGAGAAAATCTGGCTCTTCTTTGTAGGAATTGTAGTATTTCTTGGAATAAGCTTTGTCATAACTCCGCCCATTGTTTCGATTCCAAGAGAAAGAGGTGTTACATCGAGAAGAAGAACATCCTTTACATCTCCTGCAAGAACACCGCCCTGAATAGCAGCACCCATAGATACGGCTTCGTCCGGGTTGATTCCCTTCAACGGCTCTTTTCCGAAGAAGTTCTTTACAACTTCCTGGAATTTCGGCATACGAGAAGAACCTCCGATAAGAAGAACCTCGTTAATCTGGTCTTTTGTATATCCAGAATCCTTAAGCGCGTTCTGACAAGGAATCAAAACTCTGTCCCAAAGGCTCTGTGTCATTCTTTCAAATTCTGCGCGTGTCAAAGTTTTCTGCAAGTGCTTTGGACCTGTAGCATCCGCAGTGATGAACGGCAAGTTAATATCTGTCGTTGTCTGGTTAGAAAGAGCGATTTTTGCCTGTTCAGAAGCATCCTTAATACGCTGCATAGCCATCGGGTCTTTTGTAAGGTCGATTCCTGTATCAGCCTTAAATGAAGTTACAAGCCAGTCTGCAATAGCATTGTCCCAGTCTGCGCCACCAAGATGAGTATCACCGTTAGTAGCCTTAACTTCAAATACGCCGTCAGCCATATCAAGGATTGTAACATCGAGAGTACCGCCGCCTTCATCGATTACTGCAAGAACTTTTTCCTTGTTTTTATCTTCTTTAAGACCAAAAGCAAGAGCCGCGGCAGTAGGCTCGTTGATAATACGTTTTACGTTAAGACCGGCAATAGTTCCGGCATCTTTTGTAGCCTGACGCTGGGCATCATTAAAGTAAGCAGGAACTGTGATTACAGCATCTGTTACAGTCTCGCCAAGATAATCCTCAGCAGTTTTCTTCATTTTCTGCAAGATGAACGCAGAAATTTCCTGAGGAGTATATTCCTTCTTCTGGCCGTTGTCTGTTACAACAACAGCGACATTTTCACCTTTCTGAACGATTTCATAAGGAACACGCTTAATTTCTTCCTGAAGGTCAGAGTAGCGCTTTCCGATAAGACGTTTTACTTCATAAACCGTATTCTTAGGGTTTGTAATCGCCTGGTTTTTCGCAGCCTGGCCTACAATGCGCTCGCCTTTCGCAGTAAAACCAACGATTGAAGGAGTAATTCTTCCGCCTTCTGAATTCTGAATGACAGTCGCCTGTCCGTTTTCCATAACTGATACTTCTGAAGTTGTAGTACCAAGGTCAATACCAATAATCTTTCCCATATTAAGCCTCCGAAAAACCAATTCCCGATTTTTTATTTATTTTTTTCAAAAATCAACGGAATCAGCTTTTGAAAATATTTACAATTTTATTTTTAAGCCTTAGGCTTTATAACCATCACCTTTGCATGACGGATTACTCTGTCCTTAAGCTTGTAGCCTTTAAGATATACCTGTAAAAGCTGTTCTTTTTTAACATCGCCTTCCTGCATTCCAATCGCCTCGTGGAGCTCAGGATCAAAATCATCACCTTCCTTTCCAAAAGCAACCAGATTGTATTTGTTTTCGAGCATGCTTACGAGCGATTTGTTTGTAAGCTTAATGCCGTCAACAATCGGCTTTGCCTCTTTTATGTCTTTTGCCGCATCAAGAGTACGGTCAAAATTATCAAGACTGTCAAGAAGATCGCTCAAAAGACTTTCATTTGCGTATGCAACAGCATCCTCTTTCTGCTGCAGCATGCGTTTGCGCCAGTTGTCGTTTTCGGCAGCCTTGTAAAGGGCATCTTTTTTCATCTGCTCAATCTGCGCCTCAAGCTCTGCAATGCGCTCTTCTGAAGTCTTTGCAGCAGGCTCGTCATTTTTCTGCCCAGAAGTTTTTGCCTCTTCTGGCTGAGAGCCTTTTTCTTCAGTTTTTTCGGCGTCCTGCGCTTTTTTTTCATTCTGATTTTCAGCAGATTTTTCTTCTGCTTTATGATTTTTCTTGTCCATACTTAAAAATTAACAATTTCAAGGTTTAATCGTCAACAAAAAAATACGTTTTTTTACAATAATTTTAGCAATACTTAAAATCCGGGCCGCCGCTTCCCATAAAAACCTTTACGCGGCTGTATTCCATGAACGAATTGTCAAAAAAAGACTGCACGTTCATAGCCTGGCCGCTCAAAATTTCATCGGGATTATAAGACATTTCGACAATGCTCTCCTCTCCTTCTCCAAAACACCGGCTCAACGCTCCGTTCAAACGCACAATATTGCTCACAACCTCAAAAAGCTGGCCCTTGTTTTTTTCTTCATATTTGAATTTTAAAAATTCAAGCTGCATTTTTTCAATTTCAGAATGTAATCCGGCAATTTTTTCAATTCCATTTTCAAGCCCGTAATTATTCAGCTTCTGCCATTCAAAAAAATCTTCAAAGAATTTTACAGGCTCGATCTTTAAAGGAGCAAGGACCGCCAAAAACCACGTTACAGCCCGGCCGTACGAATAAAAAACGCTGGCAGAACGGGCAATGTTTTCAGAACGCCTTATATCCTGCGTTGAAAAAGCGGCTGTCGGCTTTGCCTCAAATTTTTTTCTGTCCGAAAGCTCAGCTTCAATCTGCGGAAAATCAATGTGATTCGGATACAGGCTCACCGAAAAATTAAGCCTGTCAAAAAAAGATTTTAACTTGTCGCCTTCATGAAAAGCAAAGCTCAGGTCAAAGCCAAAGACAAGTCCCAGAGTATTGAGCATTTGCGCACGCCTGGCAAAAAACTTCTTGTCAAAAAGAAAATTTCCGCCTTTATTTTCGCCGTCAAGAGCAATATCAAGCGAGCAATTCAACTCTGCGCAAGCCTTGCAAATGTCCATGTCAAGAATTTTCGCATCAACAGGAAGAGTAACAAACAAATCCGGCGCATTTTTTCTGACCGCCTGCAAAAACTTCAAAAGCCGCCCCTTATGTCTCAAAATTTCAGAATCCTGCAAGGTAAATTCCGTAATCCCCTTTTCAGAAAAGGACGCAAGAGAAGTTTCAAGCTGACGCGAATTAAAAGTAAATGTTTTTTCCATAAAAATCTGTTCAATCTGGCACTTCGGCTAAAGCCGCCGCTATGTCCGGGGTTCACTAACGTTCATTGCCGCGCAAAAGCCCGGCAACGCTTTGCGCCCCTTCCAGCGCTAGTGCGAAAATTCACCTAAAGCAGATAAATTCCGTGCTCGCCGCACTCTTTTCTCATCTGCTCAGGCCATATGCTTACCTGAGTTTCGCCAATATGGGCTTTTCTCAAAAAGAACATGCACAAACGGCTCTGGCCGATTCCTCCGCCCATAGTCTGGACAAGCTCTCCGGCCAAAAGACGTCTATGGAATTCAAGATTGCAACGCTCAAGGCATCCTCGTTCTTCAAGCTGGGCCTTAAGAGACTCAGGATTCACGCGGATTCCCATAGAAGAAAGCTCGTAAGAAGTCTTTAAGACAGGATTCCAGACGAGCAAATCACCGTTCAAGCCGCGGTGTCCGTCTCCAGTTTCCGTAATCCAGTCGTCATAGTCAGGAGCACGGCCGTCGTGAATTGTTCCGTCAGGCAATTTTCCGCCGATTCCAATAAGGAACACAGCGCCATATTCCTGGCAGATTTTATTTTCGCGTTCTTTTGGAGTTAGAGCCGGATACATTTTCTGCAAGTCATCGGCAAAAACAAAATGGATCTGCTCAGGCAAAATCGGCTCAATCATATCGTATCTGTCGTAAATAAAAAATTCAGTGCGTTTAAGGCAGTCATAAATTTTTCTTACAGTCTGCTTCAAATACATAACGTTGCGGTCTTCTTCGGTAATTGCAGCGCACCAGTCCCATTGGTCTACGTACAGAGAATGAATATTGTCCATTTCCTCGTCGGCGCGGATTGCATTCATGTCCGTATAAATGCCAAAACCTGGCTCAAGCCCCATCGAGGTAACTTTTACGCGCTTCCATTTTGCAAGAGAATGAACTATTTCCATCTGGGCGTCGCCCATGTCTTTTACAGGAAATTTTACGGCGCGTTCAACGCCGTTCAAATCATCGTTCAAGCCTTTTCCGCTTTCAACAAAAAGAGGCGCCGTAACACGGGTCAAATTAAGGGCGGTAGAAAGCTGAAGCTGAAAAAAATCTTTTATCAAGACAATGGCATGCTCGGTTTCCTTTTCACCAAGCAGAGATTTATAACCTTCCGGAAAAATTAAATTAGACATTGCAAATTCCTTGCGCAAAAACGCATTTTCAATCTTTCTTCAATTTTATTGAATTTTTTGTTTTTAGAAAATACCAATCACAGATATGCCCTTGTTTCTTCTATATTTTGGAAATTCGTGCTATTATTCACGCATTATGGCAAAAAACTCAAAATCACGAAAAAGACGAAATTCCAGACTCAATAAAATTGTTACAGCAGTAATTTTTATTGTCGTCCTCGGCATTTTTCTTTACGAAAAAGTTCCTCAGGTAAGAGAATTCGCAGATCCAAAAATTGAAAAGGCAAAGACTGCAATTTCAAGATTTCTTCCGGCAGAGCCTCAGACACAAGAAGACAAAAATCCGCCTTCAAAAAACGAAGCCGCGGACAAAACTTCTTCCGCCGCCACCCCGTCCTCAGACGGTTTTATTTACCTTTCTCAAAATCTGGCAGAACCGCGCTGTGCAGGAACAGGCAAAAACGTTCAGGATCACGAGCACCGCGCCTACGAATATTATTCACTGTGCTACCGCGAAAGCTATGAGCAGGCAGAATGGAGCGCCTACTGCCTTACAGACGGGCATCTCGTAAAAAACGCAAGCCGCTCGGACGACTTCCGCGCCGACCCGAAAATTTCAACAGGCTCCGCGACTCCAGACGACTACAAAAAAACGGGCTACGACCGCGGGCACCTTTCTCCTGCGGCCGACTTCGCCTTCGACAAAACAGCCATGAGCGAAACTTTCTACATGACAAACATGAGCCCCCAGGCCGGAAGCTTTAACCGCGGAATTTGGAAAGACCTCGAATCCACAGTCAGAGACTGGGCAAAAAAATTTGGACGGGTCTATGTCGTTTCAGGTCCAATACTCGAAAAAAATGCCGGCAGCTACAAATCAATCGGCGCAAATAAAGTAAGCGTTCCAGAGTATTACTACAAAGTCATTTTGGCGCCGCTCTATGAGGACGAAAAAGACAAAAATACACCAGAGGACGCAAAAAACATTGCTGCAATCGGATTTATTTTTCCAAACCAAAAATGCAATGACACAATATTTAATTATGCCGTAACAGTCGCAGAAGTGGAAAAACGCACAGGAATAGACTTTTTCTATGAGCTCGAAGACACCGCCGAAAAAGCGGCAGAGTCGGATTTTGACAAAAGCATCTGGGAATAAAGCCGCAAGTTTTTTCTTATCGTTTACACTCGTTTCAAAATTCACTATATTGTAGATATTATATTTAATCTAATTAGAGGTCCTAAAATGGCAGATGTTTATGACACATTCCGTGACATTGGTATCATTCCAGTAGTCGCAATCGAAGACGCTTCCAAGGCGGCTGATCTTGCTCACGCTCTTGTAAAGGGCGGACTTCCTGCTTCTGAGGTTACATTCCGCACAGCATGCGCAGCAGAAGCGATTGAAGCAATGATTAAGGCTGAGCCTGATATGCTCGTTGGAGCAGGAACTGTCCTCAACGTTGAGCAGGCTGAGCGCGCTGTAAAAGCCGGAGCAAAATTCATCGTTTCTCCAGGATACAATCCGGAAGTTGTTGACTGGTGCATCGCGCACAACATTCCAACAATGCCTGGAATTTCAAACCCGTCAGAAATCACAGCTTGTATCAACAAGGGCGTTACACACCTTAAGCTTTTCCCTGCTGAGCGCAAGGGCGGATACAAAATCATCGACGACTTCGGCGGTCCATTCCCGCAGTGCACATTCATGCCGACAGGCGGCGTAAACACAGAAAATGTTTCTGAATATGCAAAACGCAAGAACATTCTCTGCATGGGCGGAACATGGATGGTTAAAAAGCCATTGATCGAAGGCGAGAAATGGGACGAAATCACACAGATCTGCAAAGACGCTGTAAAGGCAATGCACGGATTCCACATTGACCACATGGGAATCAACGCAAAGAACGAGGCTGAGGCTAAAGAAATCGCGGCTCAGTTCGAGCTTTTCGGATTCGCTTCAAAATTCGGCAACTCTTCAATCTTCGCTTCTGAGCAGGTTGAAATCATGAAAGAGAACGGACGCGGAACAAACGGCCACATCTCAATGGTTTGCAACAACGTAGAACGCGCGCTCGCTTACCTCAAAAAGTTCGGCTTCAACCCGGTTGCCGGAACAGAAAAATGGACAGGCAAAGCCAACGCTTCTCCGCTCAAGGTTGTTTACCTCGACAAGGAAGTTGGCGGATTTGCAATCCACTTGAAGAGAGCGTAAGTTTTTTAGA
>NZ_DBJD01000065.1:0-11188 GCF_002297065.1 Treponema sp. UBA785
CCGGGCCTTATAGCCCGGATTGGAGCCCCGGAGTTGCCGCAGGCAATGAGCGCTAGCGAAGGGCGGAAAGCCGGTTAGGGCGAAGATGTGCTCCAAAAATAAAAAAAACGGCGCCTTAAATAAAGATGCCGTTTTGTAAAATATTAAAGAGGAATGTTTCCGTGTTTTTTGAGAGGTTTGTCCGAAACGCTCTTATTTTCGAGAATTTCAAAACTGCTTAAAATTCGGGCGCGGGTTTCCTGTGGTTCAATTACGGCGCTTATGTAGTCGCGCTGAGCGGCAATTGTAGGCGTCATAAACGTTGCACGGTATTCCTGTCCTTTTTCCTGCACGAGCTGGGCATTGTTCGGGTCTTTTAATTCTTTTGCATAAAGAATTCCAATTGCTCCTTCTGCTCCCATTACGGCAATTTCTGCTTTTGGCCAGGCATAAACAAAGTCTGCGCCGAGGTGTTTTGAGCACATTGCAATGTATGCTCCGCCGTAAGCCTTGCGGGTGATTACTGTAACTTTTGGAACTGAGGCTTCTGCATAAGCGTAGAGAATTTTTGCTCCGTGGCGGATAATTCCCTTCTGTTCTTCTTGCGGACCTGGAATAAAGCCTGGAACGTCAACAAAGGTCAAAAGCGGAATGTCGTAAGCGTCGCAATAGCGGACATGGCGTGCAATTTTGTCGGAAGCGTCACAGTTCAATACACCGCCAAAGTTTCCAGGATTGTTTGCAACTACGCCAACCGTCTTGCCTTCGATTTTTGCAAAACCTACAACTGCGTTTCCTGCAAATTCTTCTGTTGATTCAAAGAAGCTGTCATCGTCTACAACGCGGTTGATTACTTCGCGGATATCGTATCCTTTTGTGCTTGTTTCTGGAAGAACAGAGTCGAGTTCAGCAGATTTTTTTTCTGTATATTTAAAGTCAGCTTTTTTACCAAAAAGAGCCTTTTTTTCTTTTGGCTCAAAAGGAGTTTTGTCGCCGTAATAGTGAGGAATATAATCGAGAAGCTTGCGTACTTTTTCGATACATTCTGCTTCTGTCGGGCAACGGTAGTGTGCAACGCCTGATTTTTGAGAGTGAATTGCAGCTCCACCCAAGTCTTCCGATGTAATGTCCATAAACATTACCTGTTTTACAACTTTTGGTCCTGTAATGTACATTTCAGAAATTTTATCGACTGTAAAAATAAAGTCCGTAAGTCCAGGAGAATAAACTGCGCCGCCGGCACAAGGTCCTGCAATCACAGAAATCTGCGGAATTACACCGCTTGCGCGTACATTCTGACGGAAAATTTCACCGTAACCGCAAAGAGCGTCAACTCCTTCCTGAATACGGGCACCGCCAGAATCGTTAAGTCCGATTACAGGACAGCGGCATTCAATTGCCTTTGCAATGAGTTCTGCAATTTTCTGACCGTGGACTTTTCCTAAAGAACCGCCCTGTACTGTAAAATCCTGTGCATAAACTGCAACCTTTTTTCCGTTTACTTTTCCAAAGCCTGTGATTACGCCGTCATAAGGAATTGTTTTTTTGTCCATTCCAAAACTTGTGCACTGATGCTGAGCATCTGCATAAATTTCCATAAAACTGTCTTTGTCGCAAAGAAGGTTGATTCTTTCAATTGCGTGAAGTTTTCCTTTTGCGTGCTGTTTTTCAAGATTGTAGTCAAAAGCCATCTTAATGCCTCGCTTTGTTAATATCTAACTAGGAGAATACGACATTTTCTCAATAAATGTCAATATGACAAAAAGAAAGAAAATGTCATTTTAAGAAAAAGAAGGAAAGAACAGAATGTTTGCAATTTTACTTAAATTCTTTTGCGGCTGAATTATTGTATTTTTTTATCATATATGGAACTTCGTCTCTTAAATCCATTTCTGACGGCACAAAATTGTACTTCTGGCGCAGAAGTTCTGACGCTTTTTTTACGTCTTCTCCAGTTTTTTCAAGACAGTCCAGATAGTCTTTTTTGTAGTTTTTTACGCTGTAGGAATTCCGGAAAGTTTTTCCAGTTCCGCTGATTTTTCTTACAATCCATCGCTTTCCGTTCCACACAAGATTAACATTTTCTGTCGTTGTCAAAACCGTAATTATCGGCTCGCCTTCGTTGTAAATCAGATTGTAGCTTACTTCGTGGCTTGTTTCGTCGCCTTTTTTTAAGGTTTTGCCGTTTTCTTCTTTGAGCGGAGTTTTTTTGTCTTTTCTTTTTGGATAATCAAAATTTGAAGAAGTTTGAATTCCGTCAATCGTCAAATTTGTAATTCCGTATTGCCAAAAATCAGTCGTCCCTCTAAAGAACAGCCAGCCGGCAGGAGTTAAGGTTCCGTCTTTTTCGTCCATTGCAAGCCTCTGTTTGTTTGTAACATAAAATCCCGAAACCTGCTGAATAAGGCTTTTTGCTTCTTTTCCTTTTGCAATTTCCTGAATAATCGTAACGTCAGCCTTGTGAATTCCTGTCAAAAGAGTCTGCACGGTCTGCCCGGAAGTAAGTCCCATGCTCGTTGCAAGTTTTTGATTTTCTTTATTAAAACTGGATGCAACCGAAAATCCGGCAATTGCCGCCAAAACGCTTCCCCAAATTTTTTTTGAATTTCTTCGATAAAAACGTCCGGACTTTATTTTTTTCGCCTGTTTTTTTATGAATTTGATTCGTCTTTCTAAAAATTTCTGGTCGCCCTGATTTTTAGAAAATCCAGCCTTAAAAAAATCTTCCAAAAGTTTTGAATTAAATTCCATGGCTTTTTTTAGAATTTCAATGCGATTTTTTTCGGTTTTTTCGTTTACAAAACGGCGCTCTCCAGGAATAGTCCGTTTTTTTCGTTTTATGCAAAGCCCTGCGTCTACAGACAATGCAAGTTTTTCGTTTACGGCAGGAATTTCGTATTCAACAGGAATAAAATTCGAATCCGTAATATCCGCCTGTCTTTTTTCCAAATTTTCCTGGCAAAAAGCATATTTTTTTGTGATTGCCCGATAAGCTAGCGCGGCTCTTGTAAAAAGCGCCGCTTCCAGACCTTCGAGTCCGCGGTGAACAAAAATTCCCTGAAATTTTCCATAATCTTTTGAATTTTCTGCGCAACGCTCAAAAAGATTTCCTGGAAGAACAACTGCCCAAAAACTTCCATTTTTCTGTTTTTCCGAAACCAAAATCCCCTGTGCGCCCGGAAAAACCGTCAATTTTTTCGATTCGTATTCATTTTGATTTTCGCAAAAGCCTGCATCTTTGAGAATTTCGTCCATCGCCTTAAAAACCGCAACAATTTTTTCGTTGCAATTTTCTTTTTTGTTTGCTTCGTTTTTATCTTCAAAAATCTTAAAAAGCGGCTCAAAAACCAATTTGCCTTCGCCCGGCATTTTTCCTGCAAACGCGGCCGACTTGTCTTCAAGAATCTTAATGGAATCAAAATTCCATTTTTTTAACAAAATCCGTCCGTCAGCGCAAATTTCTGCCGCAAAACCGTCTTCTGCCAGAAGTTTTTCCAAGTCAGTGCGCGCAAAACTCTGTTCAGCCAAAAATGAACGTAAAAAAATTTTATCTTCTTCAAAAAAAATGCAATCCATACAACAAATTTATTTATATTGAAGATAAAAGTAAAGTTAAAAATTGTACGGGCGGATTTTTTTGAGTAAACTCAAAAAAAACGAGCTTTTCAGGGCTACGGCATTCGCCTCCGACCAAACGCAGGCGTTTGTTTTCGCTTGCGCTCACCCTTGCAATCTCTTCCGCATTTTGTTTTTGTTATCACCTTAAATAAAACAAATTTTTACATTTATAAAATTTTGATAAGACTTATAATATATGAACGTATGAATTTAAAAAAGATTGTTTCTGGTCTTGAAAAAAAATATGTGCTTTTTACGCTTTTTACTCCTCTTGTCATGATTGGCGAAGTTGTTATGGAGACTGTAATTCCGCTTATAATGGCACATATAATTGACAATGGAATCGCAACAAAAAATATAAATTATGTAGTCCGCACAGGAATTTTTATGGTTCTATGCACACTTTTTTCTCTTTCGTGCGGAGTTTGCGGCGGCCGCCTTTCTTCTCTTGCTTCTTATGGTTTTTCAAAAAACTTGCGGGCAAATTTGTTTAAAAGAGTTCAAAATTTTTCTTTTGCGGGGCTTGAGCATTTTGGAACAGGTTCTCTTGTTACTCGTTTAACGACGGACGTTACAAATCTTCAGAATATGTACCAGAATTTAATCCGCAGTTTGGTTCGCGCTCCGCTTATGATGCTTACAGGAACGATAATTGCCTGTTTTATAAACCTGAGGCTGGCGTTTTTGTTTTTTATTGCAATCCCTCTGCTTGCCTTTTTTTTGATTTTTATTTCTGCAAAGGCATACCCGCGTTTTCAAGCAATGTTTAAAAAATACGACGCGCTCAATAGTTTTGTCCAGGAATGTATGATTGGAATTCGTGTCATAAAAGCATTTGTCCGCGAAGATTTTGAATGTGAAAAATTTGAAAAAATTGCCGCTCAGTTGCGCGATTGTCAAGTTCGTGCCGAAAAACTTGTAATCTGCTCAATGCCGATAATGAAATTTGTAATTTACATGTGCATAATCGCAACTCTTTGGTTTGGCGGAAAAATGGTTATTATCGGTTCTATGAAAACTGGAGAACTTGTAAGTTTTCTTACTTATGTTACGCAGATTTTAATGAGCTTGATGATGCTTAGTTCGATTTTTGTTCAATTTATCCTCTCTAAAGCTTCTGTTTCTCGTGTTATGGAAGTTCTTTCGTTTAATACCGAAGAAGATGATTCAAATGACGGCTCAAAAATCAATTCTGTCAAAGACGGTTCAGTCGAGTTTTTTAATGTCTCCTTTTCTTATGAAGGCAAAAACGGCAACTGCGTTTTGTCGGACATAAATTTAAAAATTCCTTCAGGTTCGGCTGTCGGCATAATCGGCGGAACTGGTTCTTCAAAATCAACCCTTGTTTCTCTTATCCCTAGGCTTTATGACTGCACTTGTGGCTGCGTAAAAGTTGGCGGAGCCGATGTAAAAAATTACAGTTACAAGGCTCTTCGCGGTGCTGTCGGAATGGTTTTGCAAAAAAATGTGCTTTTTAGCGGAACAATCGAACAGAATTTGCGCTGGGGAAACGAAGACGCAACGCAAAAACAGATTGAACATGCCTGTCAAGTTGCAGATGCGTTCAATTTTATTTCTGAGCTTCCAGCTGGCCTTAAAACTGAGCTTGGACAGGGCGGAGTAAACTTGAGCGGAGGACAAAAACAGCGTCTTTGCATTGCGCGCGCGCTTTTAAAAAATCCGAAAATTTTGATTTTGGACGATTCAACGAGCGCCGTTGACACCGCAACAGATTCAAGAATTCGTGCCTCTTTGAGAAATTGCCTGCCTCAAACCACAAAAATAGTAATTGCGCAGAGAATCGCTTCAGTTCAAGAATCGGATTTTATTGTCGTGCTTGATGAAGGCAAAATAACTGGGATTGGAACTCATAGCCAGCTTTTGCAGGAGAACAAAGTTTATAAAGAAATTTATGATTCTCAAATTAGTAAAAATTAAAAATCGGGGAGAAAAGCATAGATGTCATCTGTAAAAAATCGTGGCGCTCAAAAGCCCAATCACACAGTAAAAACAGTTTTGCGGCTCCTTGCTTACATGAAAACTTTTAAAGTTTTGCTGCCTCTTCTTTTTTTCTGCATAATTTTGTCGGCAGGAGCAGAAGTTGCGGGCGCATATCTTTTAAAACCTGCCGTAAATAATTATATTCTTCCTCTTATGGGAAAGCAAAATCCGGATTTGACAGGATTTGCCGTTTTAATAATAAAAATAGCCGGAATTTACGCGATCGGCGCAATTTCGTCTTTTTTAACACAAAGGCTTCTTTTAAAAATTTCAACTTCGACTCTTTATAAAATCCGTTGCGAACTTTTTAGCCATCAATCTAAGCTTTCACTGCGATATTATGATTCACATACGCACGGAGTTTTAATGTCGCTTTATACGAACGACACTGACACTTTGCGCGACATGTTCAGCCAAAGTATTCCTCAGCTTTTGACGGGAATTTTTCAGGTTGCTGGAATTTTTTGCATGATGCTTTTTTTAAGCATTCCGCTTACTGCCGTTATGGTTTTGACAGTCGCAGGAATCATGCTTTTGAGCGCGACGGTCGGAAAAAAGAGCGCAAATGCTTATCGGGTTCAGCAGGAAAATATTGGCAAAATAAACGGCTACATAGAAGAAATGATTGAAGGCCAGAACGTTGTAAAAATCTTTACGCGGGAAGAACAGGCAAACAGAAATTTTTCTAAACTGAACGAAGCCCTATGCGAATCTGGAACTCAGGCGTCAACTTATGCAAATATTCTTGGTCCGATTATGAACAACCTTTCTCATTTTCAATATGCCTTGATTTCTATTTTCGGCGCGGTTCTCGTAATTACCGGTTACATGGATTTGGGAACAATTGCAAGCTTTTTGCAGTCAACACGAGAATTTTCCCGTCCGCTCAGCCAGTTGAGCCAGCAGTTCAATTCAATCTTGAACGCTCTTGCCGGAGCAGAAAGAATTTTTGCCGCAATCAATCAAAAGCCAGAAACTGACAATGGAACTGTTTCTTTGGTAAATGCTTATGAGGCAAAATTCAAAAAAGACGAAAAAGTTCTTGTTCAGAGTTTTGCGCAGACAGGAACATGGGCATGGCATTGTCCGGAACTCGACAGATTAAAACTTCTTTGCGGCGATGTTGTTTTTAAGGATGTCAATTTTTCTTACAACGGACGCAAAAGAGTTTTAAATGGAATCAGTCTGCACGCAAAACCAGGACAAAAAATTGCTCTGGTTGGTTCGACAGGTTCTGGAAAAACGACTATTGCTAACCTTTTGACGCGGTTTTACGACATAAAAGAAGGTTCTGGCTCTATTACTTATGACGGAATTCCTTTAAATGACATAAAAAAGCAGGATTTAAGACGTTCCATTGCTGTTGTTCTGCAAGATATTCACCTTTTTACGGGCACGGTTCTCGAAAATATTCGCTACGGAAACCTTGAAGCAACGGATAACCAGGTTTATGACGCGGTAAAGCTTGCAAATGCCGATTCATTTATCCGCCACCTTCCGCAGGGATTTGACACTGTTATAAAAGGCGACGGCTCAAATTTAAGCCAGGGCCAGCGTCAGCTGATTGCGATTGCCCGGGCTGCGGTTGCAAATCCGCCGGTCTTGATTCTTGATGAGGCGACAAGTTCAATTGATACCCGCACAGAATTCTTAATCGAAAGGGGCATGGATCAGCTTATGAAAGGGCGCACTGTCTTTGTAATTGCGCACAGGCTTTCGACAGTGCGCAACGCAGACTGCATAATTGTCCTAGAAGAAGGAACTATAATCGAACACGGAACTCACGATGAACTTTTGCAAAAGCATGGAAGATATTATCAGCTTTATACCGGGGCATTCGAGTTGAATTAAAAAATTCTGTAAAACAAAAAAAGTCACGCTTTAATGCAGTGTATTTTTATGTTAAACTCAGTGCCTATGAGAAAATACTGCAAGAATTCATCAAAAAAACTTTTAAATTTATATTATGCCTTTGTTCCTGTTGTTTTAGGAACTTTTGGATCGCTGTTTTTTTCCTCCTGCCAGACACCTCAGTCAACTTTTGCCTCTCTTTCTGCCGACGGCAAATTTTATAAATCCATCGAAAATTCTCTTAACGCTCCAGATTCACTTTTTTTGCAGGACAATTCTTCCGAACAGAGCATAAATGGAACTTATCCTGAGCATATTTTTATAAAAACGCGGACACAGACTTTTACAAAGAATTACGAATTTATGATTCGCAACGGAAAGCTCTTGTTTAAAACTAAAAACGAGAGCTTATGGAAGCTTTATTGCGGAACTGGACTTCCAGAAGGCGCGCAGTCAGTCGTAGAAATTTCGGGAGATTCAAACTGCGTCTTTGTTTTTGACGAGCAGGGCAGGCTTTACAGAACTTACACAGAAAAAGAAGTCAGAAAAAAGGCTGCAAGTCCTTTTTACGTAAAACCTTTCACTTGGGTTTATCTTTACGGGTGGCCAGAGAGTGTGGTTTTTAAACCTGGAATTGTTGTAAACAATTACCGGGCCTGGGCAATGGGAGCAAGACGGAAAGATGTACTTTGGCATGAAGATATTTTTAAGAACGAGCATCATTTTGGCACAATGGGGCTTGAGACAATCTATTTTTTGACCGAAAAAGGAAACGAGATTCGCTTTACGGATTCAGGGCTTCCTGCCGACCTTTCAAAAACTTTTTTAACTCCAAAAAACGGACGTTTTATCGCCGTAAATTTAAGCAATTCGGCTTCGACAAATTTTATAATCGGCGACAAAGGCTCAATGTACACAAGGCTTATTGATTTTGACACTATGGGCTGCGATCCAATGTTTTTTAAATATACTTACGAGCCTTATAAGTCAAAATATAAAGGAAATGAATACCGCTCAAATTTTGAAAGCTGGGGACTTCCAGCAGAAGACTGGCGTAAGCAGCCGGATATTAAGCTTGAGGGAAAAGCCCGCCTTACAAAATTCATTTCGATTCATCAAAACGGGCATGGAAATTCCGCGCGGGAGCTTCGTGTCGCAGGATTGGATTTTGAAGGCAACACAGGATTTTATTCAAAACAGATTTTTGACGCAGAATGGACTTTTACAAAGTGCAATTTATTTTTTACAGAGCAGGATTATTTGGGCGGAAAATCGGAATGGGGAGAATCCTGCGAATACGCTTTTAAGGGCAGTGTTTTTGAAAACGGAAAAAATCTCGAAAATCTAAGCGTTCAGGTTGAAGATTTTACGCTTGCAAACGAAGGCGGTTTTAATTTAAAGATAACAATAAAAAAAGACGGTTGGCAGGAATCAAAGTCAATAAAATTCTATGACGTAGAAATGTGGACTTATATGCCGCGCTTTGATCCCGGAAAAGACGGAGTTCCGAAGAACTTTTTTGTTACGCCGGATTTTTCAAAAGAAGACATAAACTGCGAACATGAAGAATTTACAGAACTCCTGAAAAAAATGTTTGACGGAATAAACCGAAAAACTTTTTGTGTAAAAAGCTCGGCAACTGAAAATTATTTGGAATTAAACTGGAAAAACTCAAAAGGTCTTCTTTCTGCAAACGAATTTAAAATTTTTATGGACAAAAGCGGAATTTCGGGCGATCCGGACGCCTTAAAAGCTGTTTATATGTACGAAAATCCGTTCCTTCAGGTATTCAATCTTCCGGAAATGGCTTTTGAAAAAGCCGTCTACACTGCGCAGGATACCGAAAACCTCAAAAAAGCTGCAGAATCCAACAGACAGTATGCGAAACTTTTGAGCGGACAGATGAAAGTTTACAACGGATACCGCCACAATACAAACAAATCCCGCTGGGAATGGAACCTTGCGGATTTAGTTTTGTCCGTTACTTTCTTAAACCAAATTGATTTTCCAAAAATAAAGACAGTCTCAATGCATTCAGGCGACATTTTTAACACAAACGCTGACAGTTACGGCCTGAATTATGAATATATGAGCATTTTGTATCCGCATGTAATAAATCTTGCGGCTCAGCGCGCCGAAAAATATTCAAAAATTCTCGAAAAACTGGAAAAAAATCAAACTGTCAAAAATTTACAAGAATACAAGAACGACTATTCAGAATATCTCGACAGCCTTTGCGTAAAAGATGAATACAAAGGCCAAATTGTTCAGGAAAAAAGAGAAGGAAAACTTCTGCGCATAAGAGAATTTCCGCTTTATCCGGGATTTGTCCTTTGCACGCAAAAAAAATCCGGCGAAGTTGACCAATACGTAATTCTTGAACTCAAAAATTTTGAAAAAAAGGCAATGTACTCTCTTAAAAAAGACAAAACCGATTTTGAATGTGATGTAAATTTCTATATCACGGCAAAAAACGAAAGTTTTTTAAATAAATATTTCGGAATTCAAAAAATCGAAAAGAAAAAGGGCAAAATCCACATTGATAGCAAAAAAATAAGAGTCAAGGCCGGCTTAAAAACGATTTTTGAAGCGGATTGATTTTGCGGTTTTCTGATTTTGTTGACGGAAAAACAAAATTCTTTTATATTTTCCTTGTCAGATAGAAAACAAACTTTGCAAAGACGCCAGGCTTTTTGGTCCGGCGTCTTTTTTTTCTGGAGGCAAACAAATGAAACACTTTACAATTACAATTGGCCGCGAATTTGGCTGCAATGCCCGCGAAATTGGACGTCAGGTGGCGGCAGCTCTCGGTGTAAAGTTTTACGACAAGGAGCTTGTGGCTCTTGCGGCAAAAGAGGGCGGAGTAGACAAACTGACATTTTTCGCTCAAAAGGAACATCCCGGCATAACGGACAATTTTCAGACAGAGTTTGGCTATGGAGTTTCAGGAATGTTTTATTCTCCAAAAGCGGTTGAAGCGCAGGCCGGCGTGATTCGAAAAATTGCAGGCTCAGAAAACTGCGTCATGCTAGGACGCTGTTCGGACTATTTTTTGCAAAATTTAGATTCAACCTTGAGCATTTTTGTCTATGCGCCGCTTTCTTATCGCGTAACTCATATTTCTCAGGCATACGGCTTAACACAAAAACAGGCGCAAAAAATGATTGCCAAAATCGACAGAAAACGCCACAGATATTACAAATACATAACTGGCAAAAACAGGGGCGACCGCCACGGAAGAAATTTAATGATTGATGTTGAAAAATTTGGCGTGGAAGGAGCGGTAAAAATTATAACAGACGCGGCAAAACTGCTCTTTTCCGAATAAAACAACGGGCGGCCGCCGCTCCGCGTCGCCGGGCTATCCATGGTTCCGCTTCGCTCCATTGTTTTGCAGCGCGGGCAAAGCAAGAAGAAAAGCAGCCGCAAAACAACGCTTCCGCGCCATTCCTATCCCTGCCGCAATGCAAGCCGCGCAGGCAAGCGCTGTGACGAATCAAGAAAAAGTGCTTTGCCGGCAATCGTCACCGTGACTTGCCTTTTTCGTCATTCCGAACTTGATTCGGAATCTATATTGAAAATGCGGTAGTCGTCACCATGACGAAGACAGAAAAAGTGTTTGAACGACAATCGTCATCGTGACTTGCCTTTTTCGTCATTCCGAACTTGATCCGGAATCTATATTGAAAAATGCGGCAATCGTCATCGTGACGAAAACAGAAAAAGCATTTTGTCAGCA
>NZ_DBJD01000065.1:11289-11432 GCF_002297065.1 Treponema sp. UBA785
GCAATCGTCACCATGACGAAGCGAGAAAAAGTGCTTGAACGGCAATCGTCACCATGACGAAGCTCAAAAAAGTGCTTGAACGGCAATCGTCACCATGACGAAACAAGAAAAAGTGTTTTGCCGGCAATCGTCACCGTGACGAA
>NZ_DBJD01000064.1:0-18647 GCF_002297065.1 Treponema sp. UBA785
CCGCCTGCATAAAAAAAAGGCTGTCCTAAAAGCTATAAAACTTCATCAAGGACAGCCCTATGATTTTTAATTATTTATTGCTAGCGTTTAAGAGAAAGAACTGTTTCGAGCAAGGTATCAGCAGTCTGAATAGTTTTTGCATTTGACTGGAAGCCACGCTGTGTAACAATCATATCGGTAAACTGTTCTGAAAGGTCTACGTTTGACATTTCGAGCGCCCCAGCAAGAAGACTGCCTTTTCCGGCAATTCCCGAAATACCGATGTTAGCAAGACCTGAGTTATTACTTTCTACATAAGTATTTTCACCAGCTTTTTCAAGTCCATTCTGATTTGAAAAAGTTGCCAATGCAAGCTGTCCTATTGTGCGGCTAGAACCGTTTGAATAAACTCCTGTAATAATTCCTGACGAATCGATTTTGAAGTTTTCAAGATAACCCATCGTGTAGCCGTCCTGAAAGAAAGCCTTTGTTGATGAAGGAGAAGCGCTCTGCGTAATGGTATTTTTCTGGCTGCCAATTGTTCCGAGATTAATATCCATTGTCTGACGGTATGGAGTTCCATCTTCGTTTGGATTTGCTCCAGGTACAGTGTAACTTGCCTGAAGGATTACTTCGCCCGTAGGATTTGTAAGATTTCCAGCTTCGTCTGTTACTGACTGGAGAGTTCCAGTATTATCGAAATTTACAAGAAAAGTATTGCCAACTCCGTCTGTTGTTCCAAGTCCAACGCGAGTCTGAGTAAAGTCGGCATTATTTGCATCAACATTCACTTCTGCACGCCATTGATTTGGCACTCCAGGAACGCGGGTAAGATTAATTGTAAGAAGGTGTGTATTTCCGAAACTGTCATAAACTTTTTCTTCGATTGACCAAGTTCCCTTTGCAATGTCAGCCGCATTAGCTCCTTCCTGAATTTCTGGCGTATTTTTGTTAAGGTTGCAAGCATATTTTACAGAAGCGGTTGCCTTTGCAGGATCTTTTGAGCCTACAGGAATTACAAGGTCTTCCGGTGTGGCAGATGTCTGGAGAACCATTTCGCCGTTAATCTCGCGGGCCATATATCCCTGTACTTTAAAACCGTTTGCCGGATTTACGAGAGTTCCATCGCTGTCGAGAGAAAAAGCTCCGGCACGAGTGTAGTATGATTTTTCACCGTTTTTTTCGAGAAAGAAGCCGTTTCCCTGAATGGCAAGGTCTGTTGCAATTCCTGTTGACTGAAGATTTCCCTGTGTAAATACAGTGTCGATTGAAGCAACTGTCATTCCAAGACCGACCTCCTTAGGATTTACACCGCCCTTTTCTTCTGTCGGTTTTGCAGCTCCAGCCATCTGCTGGCTTATCATGTCCTGAAAATTAACACGGCCGCGTTTAAAACCTGTTGTGTTTACGTTGGAAACGTTGTTACCGATTACATCCATTCTCGTCTGGTGGTTCTGAAGGCCAGAAACGCCCGAATAAAGTGATCTCATCATATATCTACCCTCGTTCAATGTACCGTCAAAGGTTGGTACAGTTATTTAATTTTTTTATTGTGCAACCGTAAAAACTGGCATTAAATGCCGTAAATTGCTTTTATCTTATCCATGCTATAATACATGCCGTTTACAAGAACCTGCGGCTGACTTCCTCTTGTTGCCGCCTCAACCTGACCTTTTACCGCAACATCGCCCGCTTCAACCTCAACTGTTTTTCCGAGCATTGACTGGGCTTCGCTGGAATTGATAAGTCCTGCCATTTTTTCAAAGCCCTGGCTCATATTCGTCATCTGTTCCAAAGAACTAAATTGCGCCATCTGAGCAATAAAGTCTGTATTTTCAAGAGGATTTGTCGGATCCTGATTTGAAAGCTGAGCAATCAGAATCTTCAAAAAATCATCTTTTCCTAATTCGTTACTGGTTTTACGACCGTTTACAGTCAAAGTTTTGTTAAATGAATCAACTGCATTTTGAATCTGAAACTTTTCTGTCGCATTCATTGTTGTTGTAAAACTCATTTTTTTCTCCCAGCTTTCTGCAAGCATTTATAAAATTTTTCGGCAAAATTTTTCTTCAGTTTAGTTTTTTGTAAAAATCAGCAGCAATTATGCAACAATATTCACAGCATAACTGTTATTCTCAACGTAGCGGGCAACTTTCTCATCAGCAAGTGCCCCTCCGTCCGCTGTATATTCTGAATAAACCCGGTTTGCAAAAAACTGCGACTGTCCGTTTTGTGAATTTTGTTCGTGATTTTGCGCAAACTGACCGCCCTGGTTTGCAAAATTCAAGTTGAATTCTCCGGTTTCAAAGCCACTGCCGGCAAAAGCATTTTTAAGAGCGGCAATACTGTCTTTTACAGCATTATAAGCTTCCTGCGAGTGAACAGTTATCGAAGCCGAAACTGTTTTGTCCGAAAGATTTAAGGCGATTTTTACATTTCCGAGTTTTTCCGGATGCATTACAAGATTTATGCTTCCGGTATTATTGTCGCGCAAAACGATATTTCCTGCCTTTACAAAATCCGGCGCATTTGCCTGAATTGCATTTGAAAGCATATTTTGAAAAGTTGACCCGTTTGCAGCGGCGCTCTGAGTGTCAGAAGCAGTTATGTTCTGATTTACAGAATTCGAAAAATCCATTGTAATCTGAACGGTATTTTCGTTCTGCTTTTTATAAGCAAGATTAAAATCCTTGCGTTCTTTTGTTTTTTCAACCTGAATTTCAGCGGATTTTGAATCGATTTTTTCTGTCCGCAAATCAGTCACCTGAATTTTTGCAGATTTTTTTGTCTGTTTTAAGTTTTCTTTGTTTTCATCAGAAAGTTGTGAATTATTTTTAGAAAATTTCAATTCTTCGTTCAAAACAACCGTTTCACCCTGAATTTCTGAAAGATTTTCCGCGTTTTTAAGAAACATTTCAGGATCTTTTAAGGCAAGATTCTGCGCTTTTTCCAAAAGTTCCTCGTCGCTTGCTTGTCCCGGAATAAATTCAATGGCACTGTCGATAAGTTCCGCAAAATCCTCGGAAGACATTTCTTCAATTTCGTCTGTTTCTGAAATATTTTTTACAACAGGAGTTTTCAGCCATTTGAATTGCTTCTGAGAAATTTGATTTTTTTCAGTTTTTTCAAATTCAAGAGAATCTTTGAGCGAAAGATTTTTTAGCTCGTCAGTTAAATCTATTTTTTCGGCAGGAATTTCTTCTGGTTGAGAATTTTTTAGCAAAGCCAGAACTGCATTTTCTGCATTTTTGTTTTCTGACGAAGATTTTTCAGATTTTTCGAGTTTTTCGTCTTTTTCAGAATCAGAATCCGCCCTCAAACCTAAGCTTTTTTCTTTTGAAGTTTCTTTGATTTTGCTCTGCTGAGAATGAACCATTTCTAAAAACGATTCGCCTTCTCCAGAAAATTTTTGGGCAGAGATTTGCTTTGTCTGAATTTGAGGCACAAAAGAATCAAGTTGAATGCCCTGCATAATCAGAACCTCCGGTCGTAAATCAAACACCTAAAAAAGTTCCGATTTTTGCCTTTTTAGATAAAAAGGCAGGCTCAGTCGAGTTTTTCCGGCTTGCTCGCCATTTTTCGCTGAATTATAGCAGCTCTTTCCGAAGGCATATTCATAAGCCATACAGAAGTCATAGAGACAGTGTTTGAAGCTAACGCCTGGGCATCTGTTTTTCGGAAAATGTCGATTATATCCTGATCGTCCATTCCGAGAAGCTGCTCAACTGCCGTTTTTGGCGGCATATTCTGCAAATAGGTCGAAATTTGTTCGATGTTTGTATTTCTATCATCGTACTTTTTGACCTCATTGTTGAATGTTTTTTCTCTTTCTTCTTGAGATTTTTGCCTGTCTTCCAGTTCGCGCGCAATCGCCTCGTTTGCGGTTTCTGAGCGTGCAATGTCCGATTCTCTTTTGTCGAGTTCCTGACTGCGAATTTCGAGGGCTTCAAGCCTTTTTGCAAGCCTGTCGTCTTCTAAATTTGCCTGCAACGGCTTTGATGAAGTCGCAGAAACAGAAGTCTGAGGCTGAAGTCCAAAAAGTTTATAAACCGGAGCAAAAATAGACTTTGCCTTGATTATTCCAAGATAATCAAACCACAAAAGTCCGCCAAGAATAATTGCCAAAATTAAAAAAAGCAATGCTATTGACTTTCCGACTCCACGACTTCT
This sequence comes from Treponema sp. UBA785, assembly GCF_002297065.1. Taxonomy (NCBI): domain Bacteria; kingdom Pseudomonadati; phylum Spirochaetota; class Spirochaetia; order Treponematales; family Treponemataceae; genus Treponema; species Treponema sp. UBA785. Next base: position 4,150 of record NZ_DBJD01000064.1, read on the forward strand.
TGCCATTTTCCCCGCCCAAAATCACTTATTTTTGATTTTTTAATTCTTTTTAAAATATAAAAATGCCGCTGCCCAATAAAATAAATTCAATTCGCATATTTTTTGGCAGACAATCCAATGCTTTAAGTTTAACTTATTTTTTATTACCACGCAATATTTGAAAAAACCGCATAAAAACCGGCTTTCCATTTTGAATTTTTATCTGTTCTCAACAAATAATTTATGTAAGCGCCGAGAGTAAAATTACTTGAAGATGAAGCAAAATAACTCGTATTTGGAGCAAAAGTAATTTCTCCGGAAAAACCCAGACTGTCCGAAAAATCTTCGTATTTTAGGTTTTCTGCAATCTTAAAGGTGCGTTTTACAGCAAAAAACTCTTCCGGTTCATATTTTACATTTGCGGAATATGACATTTTTAAGGCAAAATGCTGGACATAAACCGAAACTGCCGGAATTCCTTTTTGAATTTCATGCGAAAAAAGCTCAATGCAAGCATCCCCGGAAGCAAAATATTTTTTAGAAGGAAAAATTGCGGCTTTCAGCTTAACAGGAAGAAAAAACGGAACAAAAATTTGAGTTTCCGTCCCGCAATTCAAATATTTTTCATTTTCATCATAAATTTTTCCAAAACAATCAAAATCGTACGAAATTGCAGTTTTCTCAAAATCGACAAAGGGCTTAAAATAAAATCCAGTTTTTTGAGAATGTTTAGGACCAAAACTTCGGACAGTCGAAAAATTCAGGAATATTTTTCCGTCAACTGAATTTCCAGTGCGCCGATATTCATCAGTTTCTGTTTTTCCGTCAACCAGAATTTTTCCTTCAGAAGATGTTTTTTCAGTTCCAGAAACCCAGGTAAAACTAAGTCCAGACGAAAAAATTGAATAAAATCCCTGCCAAAAAACCTTTGTGACAGCCGAATTTAAATATGAATTCTTAAATCCAGAAGAATCAAAACAAACATCTCCGCAGAAAGCATAATTAAAACAGTCATTTCCCCCTGAAATTGAACCTTCAAGGGCAAAATGCTGCAAAAGCAAATCAAAACCTGCCGACAAAACCGTAATTTTATCTGTCCACGGAGTCGAAGTTATAAAAGTTGCGCCCCAAATAAAGTCATCGTCAATTTCAAAATCGTGATTATAAGTTTTTGCTGTTCCAACAGGAAGAAAAGCGCCGTTAAAAAAATATTTTGCCGGACTGTATTTTGTTTTCTCAAACTTTTCTTCTGTCAAAAAATTTTCACGGCTTTCCGGTTCAAAAGCTTCTGTTTTTTCAGAAAAATCCGACTTTTCAAAAAAAATGTTTTGCTCAGGAAGTATTTTACTCTCAACCGGAACAAATTCCTGCCAGTCATTTTTGTCAATTTTTACAAAGTGCAGCGGATTTGAATCGTATTCTTCGTTTATGACTAAAAAACCGTCTTTGCAAGGCACAGCCTCGATAAAAAACACAGCGCTGTCTTTTGAAAGCAACTCAATTCTTGCATTCAATGTATTTTTATCAATAAAAATTTTTCCAAGCCGTGCAAGGCTCTGGCTTTCCATTTTTGCCCAGACAAAGACAAAACTTAGAACGCAGTTTTCTTCCTTTTCAAAATGAACGTTGTGAATAATTCTATCGCCGAACGTCCATTCAGCCTTTCTTCCTTTTTGATCCTCGTACAAAAGGCTCCAGGAAAGACCGTTTTTTACAGGAATCAGACCGTGCGTTTTTTCAAAATTTTCGCGGCTGTGCTCAATTTTCTGTTTTTTTTTGGACTTTAGATCATATTCAAAATCTTCTACTTTTATGTTTGAACTGCCGGCAAGCCTGTTTACAAAAATTTTCGTTCCGTCATCTGAAAAACGCAATTTTTGAACATTTTTTGCAGTAAAAAGTTTTTTTGAATCAAGATAAACCGTGTTTGAAAAAAAATCGAACCAGACAGTTTTCCACTCGCCGGTTTGTCCGTCAAAAAAAGAATCCAGCGTTTTTACAAGAGATTTTTTTCCGCCTTTAAAAAAAACTGAATTTTCCGCAGAAATAAATTCATTGTAATCGTCAAAGTCGATTTTTGGAACCCAAAGGTTTTCGTAAAAATCGTTCCAGGCTTCGTCAAGTTTTAATCCAAAAGTTTTATAAAAAATGCCGGCGCAAAAAGAAAAATCGGTTTTGCTTCCAGCGTTTTTCCAAAACTGCGCATATTTTTCTTTTCCGTATTTTTGAATCAAATATCTGGCAAAATGAGAGCCAAAAATATACGCATCGTTTCCGTACGGAAAAATATCCCTTGCTCCGCTAACATCGCGCCACGAAGGGAATTTTTTTTTGCCCGAGAGAGATTTTAGTTTTGCCGCAGCAATTTTTTGAGTAAAGAACGGATCGTTCAGCCTTCCGCCTTTTTTCTGGCTTTCAAAAGCAACTGCCGCTCCTTCAAACCAAAAAGAAGTAAGTGAAATTCCTGCCGGAGTAAAAAAATCCGCAAAAACCGACATCCCCCGCCAAAACGGAGATTTGGAATTGAGCGAAACTGCATGAACCAATTCATGATAAAACATTGCCTCTACGCTTTTTTCGTTCATATCAAGCTCGTAATCCATTTCTGTGTCATAAAGAACAATCTGATTGTACGGCGCCATCGAAAAATAGGCATTTACCGCCTCAACCTGGTCAGTTATCGAAACAGGAAATCTCTGGTAAGGCTCGTAACCAAAGTCTGAAGCGATTTCCTCATAATACGAATCGCAGACAGCGGCAATTTTTTGAGCAGTTTGCATACAACTGTCAGGAAAAATAATATCAAAATACCGCGTCTGTATTTCATTCAAACCGCCCTTTGTTCCGCTCATGCATCCGCCACGGGCAAAGACAGAAAAACAAGAAACAAAAACACAAACTAAAGCAAAAAAAAGTCTTTTCATTTTTCGATTTTGCAGACAAGCCTTAAATCAAAGCGGCAACCGCAGTTCCTAAAGTAATATCATTCTCAACACAAACTGTTTTATAAGAAATTCCGCATTTTTTGTATGCATAATCAAAAAGATATTTTTCTGTCCGCTCCTTAAGTCTATGAGTTTTGTAAAAAGTTGTTCCGTTGCAGACGATACATACTTTTTTTGCAGGAGAATTTCCTTCAATTTTACCTTTTTCTGTCGCAATAAGGTTTGCAGCCAAAATCGAAGCCGCATAATGCGCGCATCTGTCTACAGCGGAATCCAAAAGCTTAAAGGCAAGTTTTCTGTCTTTTTCTGTAAAACAGCATTTTTCGACAGGATTTTCGTTTTTTTCCTGCAATTTTTCATCAAAGCCGTTCAAAAAATTATCCGCGTCAATTGTAGAAAGCAAAGCCAGTTTTTTTAAATTTTCAGCCGCTTTTTTAGAAAAAAGATTTTCATTCGCCGCAAATTTCAAAAAAGAAAGGCAGGTGTTTCCCAAATATGCGCCGCTGCAACATTTTTCCAAAGGAAACTGAACAGGAATCGCAGTTCTTTTGTCTGCATCAATGTCAAAATCGCTGAGCTTAAAACTGTTGCATTTTCCGCTTTCGCAGACAATAATCTGACTCTGCCCTTTTTCGTCCCAGATATTTCCTTCAGGAGCAACAAAGGCCGCGTTCATTCCGGTCCCAAGAATAAAGCCGATGTAAGAACCAGCATTCTTCTCCTTTACCTTTCCGGCAAGAAGAGCGCCGACAGTGTCGTTTATTACAGAAATTTTGCTGACTTTCCAGCCGCGTTTTTCAAGTTCATCTTTAAGGCATTTTCCGACAGGACAGCCAAGAACGCTCCTCGCCTTAAACTCTTTGCTAAAGGCATTTGGAATTGCGTCGTGCTCCGGAGTCATATCAAGCGAATATGAAAAACAAAAACCGATTTTCTCAGCCTTGCCTTTCAAATATTCAATTCTGTCAGCAATCGCGCTAAAAAATTCATCCTTAGAATATTCTTTTTCGGTCGCTGGCATAAAACTTTTCTTGAAGTCCGAAATTTCCGCATTTCCAGAACCGTCAAAACTGACAAGACAACTTCTAAAATTTGTTCCGCCGGCATCAATCACAATAACCTTCTCATTTTCGGGATTTTTCGAAGGCGGAAGCATCCATGTCCGGCTCATATCCATTCCGCGGTTTTCGGATTTTGGACGCCTCATATCTGTCAAAATCTCATCAACAATCATCTTTGACACAAAATTATGTCTTTTAAAAAAAAGCTTTAATTTAAAATCAGTAAGCATAAGCCAATTATAAACCCAAAATAATTTTTTACAAAACGGATTTAAAATACCCCTTATTTATTTCAAGGCAAAAATCAAAAAAATAAGGAGCGCATGCCACCATCTTATCCGGCTAACCGCCCTTTCGCTTACGCTCCATTGCTCCGCAACTTTGGGGCTAATATCCGGGCTAAGATTTTCTGTCAATAAAATTCAACTTTCCGTCTGATAAAAAACTTTAGGCAATACCCAAAAATCAAAAAAAATACTAAACTTCATATTCCTATGGCTACAGATTTATCAGACCTCAAAAACGAATTAAACCCGGAACAATACGAAGCCGTAATGACTATAAACGGCCCAATTTTGATTATTGCCGGAGCAGGTTCAGGAAAAACCCGCGTAATCACCTTTAGAATCGCCCATATGCTCGATTCCGGAGTTCCTCAAAGCCAGATTCTTGCGCTCACCTTTACAAACAAGGCCGCAAAAGAAATGGTTGAACGTATCAAGGAACTTACCGGAAAAAAGCTTCCCCTTCTTACGATTTCGACATTTCACGCATTCGGAGTAAAAGTTTTAAGGCAGGACATTTCAAAACTCGGCTGGCGCGAAAATTTTTCAATTTATGACGAAACAGACCGCAATGCGCTCATAAAAGAAACTGGCCGGGAACTGCGCTATTCGCCCGAAGCTCTCGACATTTACAAAATCGGAATTTTAATTTCGGACATAAAAACCGGGCGCAAACAGTGGAACGCGGAAAACGAAATGTACCGCGAACTATACGAGGGCTACCAGGAAGGTCTAAAGCTCTACAATGCCGTTGATTTTGACGACTTGATTGTTCTTCCAATCCGCCTTTTTAAGGAATTTCCAGAAATTCTTGCAAGCTACAAACAGCGCTACAAATACATAATGGTAGACGAATTCCAGGACACGAGTCACCAGCAGTACGAAATGATGCATCTTCTTGCAGACCGGAACGTTGCGGTCGTTGGAGATGACGATCAGAGCATTTATTCATGGCGAGGAGCAGACTACCAAAACATAGTCAATTTTGAAAAAGACTTTCCTGCTGTAAAAGAAATCCGCCTCGAGCAAAATTACCGCTCGACAGGAACAATTCTTGCGGCGGCAAACGGAGTAATCAAGCACAACACAAACCGAAAGGACAAGCAGCTCTGGTCTGGAAAAGGAGAAGGCAAGCCGATTGAAGTTTATAGTCCGGACAACGAAACAGCCGAAGCAGACTTTGTTGTAGAAACAATTCAGGCGATTTCTGCCGAAGAAAAACGCAAATATGACGATTTTTGCGTCTTATTGAGGGCAAACACTCAGTCGCGCGCAATTGAAGAAGCCTTTTTGCAGGAAAACATTCCTTATACGATGAGCGGCGGAACTTCATTCTTTCAACGAAAAGAAATAAAAGACATAATCTCGTATCTCCGCGTAATTTCCAACCACGACGACGATGTGAATCTTTTAAGGATTATAAATGCGCCAAGACGGGGAATCGGACGGGCGACAATTGAAAAATTAAATCAAATTGCAAAAAATTTGAGCTGCTCGCTTTACGAAGCCATAAAATCTCTTCTTGAAGTTCCGGAAGACGAAGCAGACCTTTTTATGCAAACCTCTCCGTCAAAATACGGAATAGACGATGGACTTGATTTTTCTGAGGGAACTAAAGATTCTCTCAAGGACTTTATAGATATTATAGATTCAAACAAAAGCATGCTAGGCGGACACGGACTTTCAAAAAAAGTGCGCAAAATGGTCGAAGACATCCACTATTTTGACTATCTTATTTCAGAAAATCCAAAATCAGAAAAAGCAGCCAGATTCAAGTTTCTAAATATCGAGTCCTTAATCAATTCAATCGAAATGTGGGAAAACAACCCGGAAACTCAAGATCCGACTCTTTACAATTATTTAAACAGAATCACGCTTTTGTCGCGCGACGACATGGACGACGAAGAGGATCACGGAAAAGTCAACCTTATGACGATTCACGCTTCAAAAGGACTTGAATTTCCGGTCGTTTTTATAATCGGCTGCGAAGAAGGACTTATTCCCCACGGACGCGCAGTTGACGAAGGCGGAAATGCGGCCGTCGAAGAAGAAAGAAGGCTTTTTTATGTTGCAATTACGCGTGCGAGAGACAAACTTTACATTTCATCATGCTTAAAGCGAAGGCACATGCAGTCTGTCGTTGAATGTACACCTAGCCGTTTTCTTGAAGAAATTCCTTCAAGCCTTGTAAAATACTATGAACCTCCAGCGCCAGTTGATGATAAAACCGCCGATGAGTTTTTCGCGCAGATGAAAAAAAGATTCTCTGCACCGATTGTACCAGGCTTTAACAATCTGCAACGTTAAAAAACGGTAAAATATCGTAATTTTACAAAATAAAGACAGGAAAAATTGTTAAAGGAAGATTAGAATATAAATATCTCAATTAAGGAGGAGATATAAAAATGAAATTAGTTACAAAAGTAACAACAGCTATCGCAGCACTTGCAGCAGTTGCAATGCTCGCATCTTGTGGATCTACATCAGGAGCTTCTTCAGAGGCTTCAGCTCCAGCAGCTGTACCAGCAGCCTCAGGAAACGCTTCTGTATGGGAATGGAAATCTATTCCACTTTCAGATATTGGTACAAACGATACAGTAATCGATGATCGTTTCATTCTTGACCCAGTTTCTAATCCATTGGACGCAGAATTTGCCGCAGTTGCAGGAAAAGCAAAATTCAAGACTGAAGACCTTGGAACAGCTATCTACCTTCAGAACAAAGCAGCTTCTAATAAAGACAATATCAAAGATGTTTTCCAGGCTGCATTCGAAGTAGTTGTAAAAGCTCCTGCAAAAGTTACATTGACAATCTCTGGAAACGGCGATGCTACTCCAGCCCGTGTATTTGGCGTATTTGATCCAAGCGGTGCTATGATTGCTTCTGTAGACAATCTCGGTCAGGATGCAAAATCAGAACTCGTATTCGATGCAGCAGCAGCTGGTGCTTACACAATCAAAGCTTCTGGTACACGTATCTACGGTGTAAAAGTTGAATCTAAATAAGTTTAATATGTAAACTTACCGAAAGACCGGGTTTATTAAAACCTGGTCTTTTTTTTTAATAAAATTAGATGATGTTGAAAAAAATATTTACATCAACCTTATTTTTTAAATTTTTTGGAGAAAAAAAATGGAATTGATTTATGGAATCAAGGACAGACCAAGCTTAGGAAAAGTAATCCTTTTTGCGCTTCAGCAGCTGCTTGCAATAATGGCGGCGACAATCGCAGTTCCTGCAATCGTTGGAAACGGACTTAGCGCCTCTGCGGCCCTTTTCGGCGCCGGAGTCGGAACGTTTGTTTACCTTCTGTTCACAAAAAGCTCAAGTCCTGTATTTTTGGGAAGTTCATTCGCTTTTATCGGCTCAATGTTCAGCGCTTTTGGCGGAGCTGCTTCTGTTACAGTCGGTTATTGGGGACTTATTATCGGTGCTGTAATGGCAGGTCTGGTTTATGTAATTATCGCAATAATCGTAAAATGCTGCGGTGTAAAATGGATTGACCGGCTTATGCCACCGGTAATCATCGGTCCAACAGTTTCCATAATCGGTCTAAGCCTTTCTGCGAATGCTGTCAGCGACCTTATGAAAACTTCGGTCGAAGGCGGAAGCACATACGTTGCGCTAATCTGCGGACTTATTACACTCGCCGTTACAATGATATGTTCATCTTACGGTAAAAAAATCGGCCGTCTTATTCCTTTTATCATAGGAATTCTTGCAGGCTACCTTGCAGCATCAATTTTTGCACTTATCGGCTATACAACTTCAAACCCGGCACTTACCGTAATAAATTACCATGCTTTGCTTGAAGTAAAGAGTTTTTTTGCAATTCCTAAATTTACTTTTATAGCAGGAGGAATTGAAGGCTTAAAAGGAATAACTCCAACTTACCTTCTTACAATTTTTGCAGCCTACGTTCCAGTTGCGTTTGTTGTCTTTGCAGAACATCTTGCAGACCACAAAAACCTTTCTGCAATAATTGGCGTAGATCTTCTTAAAACGCCTGGACTTACACGAACTCTTTTAGGAGATGGAATTGGAACAATCGTTTCTACGGCATTTGGCGGCTGTCCTAACACAACTTACGGCGAGTCAATCGGCTGTGTTGCAATCACCCGCAACGCTTCAACAGTTTCTATCTGGGGCTGCGCAATTTTGTGTATTCTCTTTTCTCTTATAAGTCCGCTTGTTGCATTCCTCGAGACAATTCCAAACTGCGTAATGGGCGGTGTTTGTGTTGCTCTTTACGGTTTTATTGCAGTTTCCGGATTTAAAATGTTCCAGAAAGTCGACCTGAACATAAACAAAAATCTTTTTGTAGCTTCGGTAATCTTTATTACAGGTGTCGGCGGAATGGTCGTAAAAATCGGAGCCGTAGAAATTCGTACGGTTGCATGCGCCCTTATTTTAGGAATTTTAACAAATATCCTTCTCGGAGGAAATAAAAATCCTAAAAAAGACGAATCTGAAAACTAATTTGTTTTTACAAAACCGCACAATGTCAAATCTGTGCGGTTTTATTTTTTCAGCACCTTGCAAAAAGCAATCCGTTCAAAATCCTGCACAATTCCATCGTCAGTTTCTACATCGTCATAGTAATAGCAGTGTCCGCAGTAAACATATCCGTTTTTTTCGACTAAATGCCGCATAGGAAGATTATTGCGATGAGTATCAATTTTTATGCATTTTACGCCGGGCTGATTTTCACACCAGCTAAAAATAAACGAAGCAACCCCTTTTACCTTCATTCCGGACGCGACAGAGTGAATGCACCAATAATCTTCTGTGTTTTCCGGCCACTTTCCGTCTTTTAAGTCGTCATAGGAAGGCTCTTTTTCGTGCATGAACAAAAATGTGCCTGCGACTTCCTCAGTGTTATTTTCGTTTTTATAACAGCAGACAAATTGAATTTTTTTATTGATATTTGACTCAATATTTTCTTTGTAGGGACGGTCATTTCCCCACTGAGTAGAATTTCCATTCGCCTTCATAAAATCCCGCGCTGACTGATAGATTCTTTGAATAGAATCTAAATCTGACAATTCTGCAGTGCGGATATAAAATTCAATCTGTTGTTTTTGCATTTTATGCCCCGTAATAATTTATAAGTGTCGTTACAGGAGTCGGCGACAAAACTTTTTCATAATTCAAATCTGGAAGACCGATTACGCCTGCAATTTCCGCAACTGCCGCTCCAGCCATTGCAAAAAGTTTTTTAGCAGCATCTAAGGTTCCGCCGGTTGCAATCAAATCATCAATCAAAAGAATGCGGTCAGAAGTTTTTACATCGCTTTTATGAATTTCGATTTCTGCAGAACCGTATTCAAGGTCATAAGACTGACGGTAAACTTCGCCTGGAAGCTTTCCTTTTTTGCGAATTAAAATAAGCGGAATTGAAAGTCTGTCAGCAAGAGGAGCAGCGAACAAAAATCCACGGCTTTCTGCTCCTGCAATGGCCGTGATTTCGCCTTTTTCTACAAGCGGACGATATTTTTCTTCAAAAAAATCAAGGCAAAACTTAAATGCCTGCGGATTTGTAAAAATACTTGTCACATCATAAAAAAGAATTCCAGGTTTAGGAAAATCTGGAACACGACGGATTGCACGGTCTAAAACTGAATTGTCTTTCATAAAAAAATCCTCTATTTTTTTGCTACGGTTCTGATTGAACCCATTTTTATTCTTTTTTCGCGGCTCTCTTCCATCAATTTCATAAGGCTGTCTTTGTCATCATTTTTTATTGCATTCTTGAATTTGTTTATTTGATTTTCAAAATTTTCAATATGCCCGACAAGTTTTTCTTTATTTGAAATAAAAAGTTCAGTCCAAAGAGGAGCGTTTATCATGGCAATTCTCGTTAAATCTTCAAAACTTCCTCCTCCAAAAGCTGTAATTTGCTCGTCTTTTGCGCTGTCAACAAGAGAACATGCAATTACGTGGCAAAGCTGGCTTGTAAAACCGATTTTGTAATCGTGAATATCGCAAGTCGTTTCTGTAATCCGGGTAAAACCGATTTCTGAAATAAAATTCCGCATTGTTTCAAGATTTTCAGACTTGTTTTCAGTAAGCGGACACAAAATATAATTATGATTTATGAACATTTTTGCAGTCGAATTGACATAGCCTTCTTTTTCGCCGCCAGCCATCGGATGACCGATTATAAAATCAACGTCAGGACGCAAAATTTCTGGAAGAGATTTTTCAAAGATGCCTTTTACACCAGAAATATCAGTAACGATTGCACCGCTCTTAAAAAATTTTTTGTTTTGCTCCAAAAAATCAATCGTCGCATGCGGATAAAGACAGACATAAACAAAATCACACTCAGGAAGCATTTTTTCGTATTCGTTTGAAGTAAACGCTTTGTCGGCAACTCCTTCGTTTAAAGCCTGAGTAAGACAGGAAGTGCTTCTGTTGCAAACATAAATTTTTCCTGTTGAACCGCTTTGACACAAAATATTTTCACGGATTGCTTTTGCAATTGATCCGCCCATTATTCCCAAACCGACAATTCCGTATGTCAAATCTTTTAAATTCCGCATTTTTTCCTCTTTTTGGTGTTTTTTGTATCGTTTTACTGAACGTTATTCCTCTAACGTCTTCCAAAAAATTCCAGGTTCTTTAATCCGCGCTTAAATTGCGGAATTCTGGCGCTCGCAGTCGTATCAATCGGGCTTGTGTCGCCGCGTTTTAAGAAATGATACGCAACTCCAGCAATCATCGCTCCGTTGTCGCCACAAAGTTTTAACGGTGGAAATATGCAGTTTAAATCGGTGCGTTCTGCAAGCATTGAGCGCAATCTTGAATTTGCGGCGACTCCGCCTCCGGCAACGACAGTTTTTATTCCGGTGTCGTCAACAGCACGCAAAAGCCGCGAAACAATCGTCTTGCAGGCAGTTTCCTGAAAAGCGGCGCAGATATTTTCGTTTGTTTTTTCATATCCAGGCTTTAAAAATAAATCCGCCTGATGAATTACTGCTGTTTTTAGTCCGCTAAACGAAACGTCATAACGGTGGTCGTCGCCCTTATCAAGTTTTGGAACAGGAAAACTAAACGCCTTAGGCTCCCCTTTCTGCGCAAGACGGTCGATAATCACTCCGCCAGGATAGCCAAGCCCATAAAATTTTGAAACCTTGTCAAAGGCTTCGCCAATCGAATCGTCAATCGTAGTTCCTAAAACTTCAAGATCATCGAAACCATTCACCTTAGCAATAATCGAATGTCCGCCGCTAACCAAAAGTCCAATATAAGGATACGGAATATCGTTTACAAGATGAGCAGCATACATATGTCCGAGCATGTGGTTTATAGCAATAAAAGGTTTATTTGTTGCCCAGGCAAGAGTTTTTCCAAAAGTAAGGCCAACCAAAAGAGCGCCCATAAGACCAGGACGATTTGTCGAAGCAATGGCATCAATATCGTCCAAGATTAAATCCGCTTCTTTTAAAGCCTGTTTTACAACCGGCAAAATCCACTCTGCGTGCTTGCGGCTTGCAATTTCCGGCACAACGCCCTTATAAATCTGGTGAAAAGGAATTTGAGTAGCCACAACGTTGCTCAAGATTGTTTTTCCGTCTTCAACGACGGCACAAGCTGTTTCATCACAAGAACTTTCAATTCCAAGAACCTTCATTTATTTCTCCAAATAATAGCAAAATACCAATTCTTCACGTTAATTTTAACGAAGCGTTGAAGGAGTTGCAAACCTATAGCCTGCTTTTAGCAGATAAGGATACATCTGTTCAAGAAGTTTTGGCAAAATTTCTGCGCTTTTATCTACGTGAGCAATCACAATCGCGCTGCCATTTTTGTTTGCCGCTTCCAAAGATTTGTATATTTCTTTGAGCATAGCCTCGCGCGAAACGATATTGTCGATATAAGGTCCGGATTTTTCAAAAATCGTCATATCGCGCTCAAGGGCAGCCTGAGGAGCCTTTGTATTTGCAGTCGTTCTGCTGTCCAAAAAATAAATTTTATTTTCAAGGCAAACATCTAAAACAGCCCCGATTCTCAAAACATCTTCTGTAACTTCGCTTCCTTCGTGGTTATTCAAGCCTTTTACACCGGGTCCGATTTCCGCCAGATTTTCATTTATGATTGAACTGATTTGAGAAAAACTCATGTCAACGCTGATTTTTCCAGGTCCCGGGTCAAGATTATGGTTTAAAGACTGCATCGGCTGGTGCAAAATAAGTTCCTTTCCAGAAGAACGGACAATGTATGCGCAATCTTTTGAATGCAAAAGTTTCGGCAAAACGGCAATTGTAAGCGGAAATGGCAGCGAGGCGTATCTTTTTGTATACTCTGCGTTCATTCCTGCATCGTCAATTACAAAAACCAAAGTCGCTCCATTTTGCGCCGGAGGAATTAAAAACGGCAAATCCTGTTTTTTTTCTGTGCTTTGAATCTGCTCATTTTTTTTAGATTTTTCAAGATTTTCTACAGTTTTGCTTTTATTTTCGATTCCAGGCTTCGTTTTTTGAATATTTTTATTTTCCGTTTGAATTTTATTTGTATTTTCTATAGATTTTACAGGATTTTTTTTAGAATCCGCATTTTGCTTTTGAGAAGTTTTATTTACGTTTTTAGAATTTTCGTCTTTTTTGGCAAAACCGGGAGATTTCTTTAACTCTTTTGAATCAGAAACTTCCTTCTTTTTTTGATTTTTGTTTAACTCACTTAAATTTTGCGGCCTTTGTTCTGTTTTTTTTTCGTTTTTTGCAATTTCCGCAACATTTTTTGATTTTGCGCTTTGAGACAAAACATTTACAGCAATGCAAACACAGCAAATCAAAAAAATAATTCCGCACAAAAGCGTCACTTTGTTTTTGTCGAGTTTAACTTTTTTAACTTTTCTGCGGCGCACAGAAGTTTTTTTTGAATGTGAATTTGAGTTTTTTTGAGTTTTCATTGGAACAAAGATGAATTTATATCTTTGTTCATAATAAGCAATTTTTCTGTCTTATGGAATACTTCAGGCAAAACTGAATTCATTCAACGAGCCTGCATATTTTTTCATTTTCTTTATAGCCCTCAATTCCATCTGCCGGACAGTTTCTGCGCTCACTCCCAAATCCGCGCTTAATTCGCGCAAAGTCGGAACATGCAGGTCGTTTTTAAAATTATATCTTCCATAAATAACCTTGCGCTCAAAATCAGGAAGAGAGTCAACCATCTTTTTAATCTGATTTTTTTCATGGACACGCAGATATTCAATTTCAGGATTGTAACTGTTATCCACGATTAAATCTCCAATCGTCACATTTCCATCTTCAGAGGCTTCAATGTCAATGCTTGTAATTGTATAAGAATACGAAAGAGCTGACTCTATCTCTTCAGGAGTTGCTCCGCAGATTTCGGCAAGTTCTGGAACAGAAAGCTCGCGATTTGAATTCTGCTTGTATTCGTTTTTTGCAGCAACAACCTTACGTAAAAGTTCTTCTTTTCGATGAGGAAGAGCAATCATTGAAGTTTTGTTATAAACATAGCGAAGCATATACTGCAAAATCCAGCTGTATGCGTAAGTCGAAAATCTTGTATTAAAAGAATAATGATACTTCGAAGCCGCCGCCATAAGTCCCAAATTTCCTTCCTGAATCAAATCCATTATCGAATTTTTTGAAGTGCATAAAAATTTTCTAGCAATGCTTATAACGAGCCTTAAATTTGAATTTACAAGTTGATTTACAGCCTGCGCGCTTCCTTTTTCAATCTGTTCAGAAAGTTTTTTCTCCTGCTCTGCATTTAAAAGAGGATATTTCCCTATCTGTTTTATATACGTTTCAAGAATTTCCATTTTTGCCTCTTTTTCCACTTTTTTGCTGAAAAGTGAAAAACCGTTTTGTATAAAATTACCGTCCTTTCATATAAAGCAAGAATTGTGCCAACTTTTATTTTCACCTCCAAAATAAAGGTCATTTTTATATTTATCTGTACTACAAGCAATTATTTTGTTTTTTATTTATCACTCTTATAACGCAAAAAATCGAAATGTCCATTTTTTTTATAAAAAATTTAACAAGCGTTCATTTTTTTGTACAGTTTTCAAAACTGTACACTTTTTTATACTGCTGAAAATTAGCATTTTTTTTATAAATTTTTATCTAAAACAGAAAAAAATGATTTATAATTAAAGAGATTTTTAGATTGTAATAAAAAATTAAAAAAGATAAGATAAAAATAGCCGAAAACGGCATCTGTTTTATCTTTAAAAGTTTGCGTTGCAA
>NZ_DBJD01000064.1:18749-22305 GCF_002297065.1 Treponema sp. UBA785
AGTTTTAATCTTGACTTTTTATGGGAGAAAAATTAATGAGTGAAGAATTGTCTGCGCCACAGAAAGAAATCAACGGACTTGTTGAGCGCGCGCAGAAAGCGTTGGAAGAATACGCGAACTTTGATCAGAAAAAAATCGACTATATCGTGGCTAAAGTTTCTGTTGCGGCTCTTGACCACCACGGAAGCCTTGCAAAACTTGCCGTTGAGGAAACAAAGCGCGGAGTTTTTGAAGACAAGGCGACAAAAAACCTTTTTGCCTGCGAATATGTCGTTAATCATATGCGCCATCTTAAGACTGTAGGAATTGTTGAAGATGACGATGTTACTGGAATTGTAAAGATTGCTGAGCCTGTCGGGGTCGTTGCCGGCTTGACTCCTGTAACAAATCCGACTTCAACTGCGATTTTCAAGTCTCTTATTTGTCTTAAGACAAGAAACCCGATTATTTTTTCATTCCATCCAAGCGCGATAAAATGCTCGATTGCGGCCGCGAAAGTGTGCTATGAGGCTGCTGTTGCGGCAGGCGCTCCAAAAGACTGTATCCAGTGGATTGAAGAGCCTTCAATGGAAAAAACATCGCTTTTGATGAATCATCCTGGAGTTGCGACAATTCTTGCGACCGGCGGAAACGCGATGGTAAAGGCGGCTTATTCTTGCGGAAAGCCTGCGCTTGGCGTTGGAGCTGGAAACGTTCCTGCATACATGGAAAAAACTTGCAACGTTCGTCAGGCTGTGAACGATATTGTAATGTCAAAGGCTTTTGACAACGGAATGATTTGCGCTTCTGAGCAGACCGTAATTATCGACAAAGAGATTTATTCTGACGCGCTGAAAATGTTCAAGGAATACAAGGCTTATCTCTGCTCTGCGGACGAGAAGAAAAATCTTGAGAAGTATATGTTCGGAGTTGACGGAGACCCGAGCGTTGCAAAATTGAACCCTGACATCGTTGGAATGAATCCAGTCGTTCTTGCAAAAAATGCCGGATTTGAAATTCCTGCCGAGACAAGCATTATTTTGGCGGAATGCAAGGAAATCGGTGTTCCTGAGTGCCTCACACGTGAAAAGCTTTCCCCTGTTCTCGCAGTTGTAAAATCAAATTCAACTGAGGACGGAATCAAAAAGGCTGAAAGCTCTGTAAGATTCAACGGACTCGGACATTCGGCCGCAATCCACACAACAGACAAAAAAATTGCCGAGCATTTCGGCGACGTTGTTCCTGCAATCAGAATCATCTGGAATTCGCCTTCAACATTCGGCGGAATCGGAAACGTCTACAACTCGTTCATTCCTTCTTTGACCTTGGGCTGCGGTTCTTACGGACACAACTCGACTGACGACAACATCAGCGCGGTGAACCTTTTGAACATCAAGAAACTTGGACGGAGAAGAAACAATATGCAGTGGTTTAAGATTCCATCAAAAATCTACTTTGAGCGCGACTCAATCGAATATCTCCACCAGATGAAGGAGATTCACAAGGCGATTATCGTAACTGACCGCTCTATGGTTCAGCTTGGATATGTTGACAAAATCACTGACCAGCTCAAGCTCAACCGAAACGATATTCAGTACCAGCTCTTCTGCGATGTCGAGCCGGATCCTTCAATCCAGACTGTCAGAAAAGGCGTTGAGCTTATGCGCTCGTTCGAGCCTGACACAATCATCGCGCTTGGCGGCGGCTCTTCAATGGACTGCGCAAAGGGAATGTGGCTTTTCTATGAGAATCCTGATGTAGATTTCAACGACTTGAAGCAGAAATTTATGGACATCAGAAAACGCGCGTTCCGCTATCCTGCTCTTGGAAAGAAAGCGTTGCTTGTCTGCGTTCCTACAACATCTGGAACCGGCTCTGAAGTGACTCCGTTCGCAGTAATCACAGACAAGGAAGAGCACAAGAAATATCCTCTCACAGACTATTCTTTGACTCCGAACGTTGCGATTATCGACCCGACTTTCACATACGGTCTTCCTCCAAAAATCGTTGCCGACACTGGAATGGACGTTTTGACTCACGCGACGGAAGCGTTTGTTTCAACTCTTGCAAGCGACTTTACAGACGGACTTTGTATTCAGGCAATCAAGATGGTCTTCAAGTATCTTGAGCGCTCTTACAAGAACGGAGCTTCCGATGTTGAGGCGAAAGAGAAAATGCACAATGCTTCGTGCCTTGCCGGAATGGCTTTTGCAAACGCATTCCTCGGAATGAACCACTCAATGGCCCACAAGGTCGGAGGCGAATTCCACGTTCCTCACGGACGCGCAAACGCGATTCTTCTTCCGTTCACAATCCGCTACAACGGCGCGCAGCCAGAAAAACTTTCAACTTGGCCAAAATACAACTATTACAAGGCTGCAGAACGCTATGCTGAGCTGGCAAGAATTCTCGGTCTTCCTGCAAAAACAACTGCGGAAGGCGTTGAGTCTTACGCGAAAGCGTGCGGCGAGCTTGGAATGAAGGTCGGAATCCAGATGAACTTCAAGAGCCAGGGAATCGACGAGCAGGCTTGGATGGACGCTGTTGAAAAACTTTCTTACCTTGCATACGAAGACCAGTGCTCACCTGCAAACCCGCGCGTTCCGATGGTTTCTGATATGCAGAAAATCTTGAAGGAAGCGTATTCCACAACAGAATTCTTTGAAAAATAAAAAGATAGAAAACAAAAAAGAGGAAAAGACACCTTTTTTAAAGGTTTCTTTTCCTCTTTCAAACTCTTTTTCTTCCAAAAAAATGGTCATTTGTCTGTTATTCATTCAGATTTAATGACCATTTTTTATTGTTTTAGAATATTTTTCAAAAACTACAGTGTTGCAATAGTTCTTTCTATTCTCTTAAGGCTGCGCTCTTTTCCAAGGACGTGGATTGAACCAATAAGAGGCGGAGAAACACGGCTTCCAGTAACTGCCATACGAATCGGCATCATAAAGTCGCCAAGTTTAATTCCAAGTTCTTCTGCCTTTGCCTTTGCAAAATTTTCTGCGCCTTCGTGGTCAGTTTCAAAAACTGCTGCAACAAATTCTTTTGCAACCTCCAAAACTTCCTTAGTTTTTGCGGCATCGATTCTTTTTGGAATAATCTGGTCTGCAGAAGGAACTGCAGGTTCTGTAAACATAAAACGAACCATTTCCGCAGCTTCGGTCAAGAACTTCAATCTTTCCTGAATAAGCGGCATAAGTCCCATCAAGGTTTCTTTTACGTCTTCGCTCGTCATATTCATCGACTTGTCAACACAATAAGGCTCTCCGTCCTCTCCAAGCGCAACTCCAGAGAATTGAGGACCAACATTTGGTTTTGGCTGCGGATTTTCCGGATTGATTTCGAGAGTCGCGTCTCCTGTTCCAGTAATAAACGGCAAAGTCCATTTGTAAAGTTCTTCTGTCGAAAGCTGACGAATATAGTTTGCATTGTAAAATTCGAGTTTTTTGTAATCAAAAACAGCAGGAGCTTTATTCAAGTGTTCAAGGCTGAATTTTTCTGCAAGTTCTTTGAGAGTGTAAAACTCTTTTCCTTCTTCATAAGAACATCCCAAAAGCGCAACGTAGTTTATAATTGC
>NZ_DBJD01000015.1:0-1766 GCF_002297065.1 Treponema sp. UBA785
GGAACTTGGACTATTTATGATTCTGCTGTTACAGACTCTACAGACACAATCGCCTCAAATTCTCTGATTGCGATAGAAGATGCGGCAAAGAAAGGCGCTTACTATCAAGGCTCAAAAGGAAAGACGATGTTCTATCTTGATGTTCCTGCGAATACAACGAAAGTTGTTTTGAAAGCTAAAACAGGCTCTTCGACATCGGGTGCTACAACAACTGTAAGTGTTAACGGCACAAAGAGCAATTCAATTTCAAACACATCTTACACAGATGTTGAAATTGCTGTTTCTGTGACAAAGGACAGCACTATTGCTGTTGTGAATTCTGGTTCTAATTCGCTTAATATCTCTGAAATCAAGGTGATTGCTTCAACGGGATGGAAAACAACGCTTTCAAGCGGGGCTGATATGTCTAATATTGATGCTTACGAAGTTGACGAGCGAAGCGAGACTGTTCCGGCAACTGTTCTCTCAAAATCTGGAAACCATGCTTATTCAAATTTTGATACAACTTTAGGCGATGCAGGTCTTGGTCTTACAAACCTGCCGACATCTCCTGATGTTGCAAAGGCTTCAGTTCTTGAATTTGCCGGACGGCATAATCCTGACTTTGCTTGGAACTTTGATAATTCCATAGATGATGCGAGCTACGCCGTAAATGAAGAATTGAATTCTGCATTGCTTGCCCATACAACAGGCGTAACAAAAATCGGACAGTAATCCGTAAAAAAAACAATTGATGTAAAAAAACTCCGCCGGGCATTTGTCTGGCGGAGTTTTTTTTGCGTTTTTTTTAATCTTTATTTTTCTAAAAAAAATGCTGGCGATTTACAGACAATTTCTATTACTTCCATATTTCCGCGTTTTTATGTAAAATGCTTTCTATGAAAACTGTAGACGAGACAACTCTTTCAAATTTGCTGCAGCTCAGCCGGCTTTCCCCTGAAAGCACTGACATGGCAACACTTAAAAAACAAGTGGACGAAATCGTTGGATATTTTGACATTCTTTCCAAATATGACGACTCCGAGAATCCTTATGACGCTTATCCTTCAACCGAGGCTGAAAAGCTCCGCGAGGACGAGATTGTTCCGGGGCTTGATATTCCATCTCTCAAGCAGACAACCGACAAATTTATGGACGGATATTATCAGGTTCCTAAAGTTCTTGGCGAGGGAGCGTAAAAAGCAAGAAATTTTAAGATAGGGAAGGGGAAAAGCCTTTCCCCTGCGTCACACTTCGTTGTGCCGCCCCCCTTTCTCCTAAGGGCTGCGCCCTTAAAATCCTGCTTTTAAATCTTCATAAGGTGAAAATATGTTTTATACAATAGAAGAAACTGTAAAAGCCTTGAAATCCGGCGAGACAACTTCTGCCGCGCTTGTTAAGGCTTCTGTTGATACTTTTGAAAATGATAAAAAATCTGAAAAGCCGCTGAACGCTTTTCTTGAAATTTACGACGACGTTGTTGAAAAGGCGAACGCTGCTGACGCGGAAATTGCAGAGGCAAGAAAAAACGGCACAGTCGGAAAACTTTTTGAGGAAAAGCCGCTTCTTGGCGTTCCTTTTGCCGTAAAAGACAACATTTCCGTAAAAGGAAAATCTCTTACCTGCTCGTCAAAAATTCTGCAGGGATACCGTGCGCCTTACAACGCGACTGTAATCGCGCGGCTTTTGGACGCCGGTGCAATTCCGCTTGGAAGATGCAATCAGGACGAATTCGCGATGGGCTCTTCAACCGAATATTCAATTTACGGGCCTACAAGAAATCCTAT
>NZ_DBJD01000015.1:1893-2651 GCF_002297065.1 Treponema sp. UBA785
CTTTTCGGTCTTGGAACTGAAACCGGCGGTTCTGTCCGCTTGCCTGCTTCTTACTGCGGAGTTTACGGCTTAAAGCCGACTTACGGAGTTTTGAGCCGCTGGGGCGTTGTCGCTTACGGCTCTTCCCTCGATCAGGTTGGAATTATCGGGCATTCTCCAAAAGACATTGCGCTTCCGCTTTCTTTGATGTCCGGCGTTGATTTTTACGATGACACTTCCGCGGACTTGCCTTCTTCTGGCGAGCTGAAAAATCTCAAGGCGATTGATGTCTCTAAATTGAAGATTGCCGTTCCTAAGCAGTTTGAGGAATCAAAAGGAATGGACGCTGACGTTGCGAAAGTTTTTGCAGAAGTGAAATCTTGGTTTTCTTCAAAAGGCGCGAAAATCGAGACTGTTGACCTTCCGATTCTTGACGCTTCAATCGCGTCTTATTACGTGATTGCGCTTTCCGAGGCTGCTTCAAACCTCAGCCGTTTTGACGGAATCCGTTACGGAAACCGCGTTGACAATGAGAAAGGCTACGACCAGCTTTACATCGATACCCGCTCAAACGGATTCGGGCCTGAGGTAAAGCGAAGAATCATAATCGGAAACTACGTGCTTTCAGAGCAGTTTTCAGGCGACACTTACAAAAAAGGAATGAGCGTGCGCGCGAGAATTCAGCGTGAAGTTGCTTCTCTGTTTGAGAAATACGACTTGATTCTCTGCCCGACTTGCCCGACAGCCTCGTTCAAGCTCGGCTCAAAAGTTGACGACCC
>NZ_DBJD01000070.1:0-350 GCF_002297065.1 Treponema sp. UBA785
TCTTTTATCTCAGCCCATTCAAGAAGCTCTGTCGCTTTTTTCTCTTTTTCTTCGATCTGCGCCCACAAAGCCTCGTCCTTTTTGCCTTCAGGAATCTTTCCGCCGTAGTTCTTGTTGATGAAAAGCAAAGTGCGGTTCACAAGATTTCCGAGATTTCCAATCAGCTCCTTGTTGTATTTTTCCTGAAAGTCCTTCCAAGTGAACTGGTAGTCCTGATTTTCCGGGCGGTTGTAGTAAATGTAGAATCTCCACGCGTCGCTTGGAATTCCAGACTCTTTCGCGTCTGAGCCGAAAACGCCTACTCCTTTTGACTTTGAGAATTTTCCGTCCTCATAGTTCAGGAATTCTGT
>NZ_DBJD01000070.1:477-22568 GCF_002297065.1 Treponema sp. UBA785
TGGAACGGAATATTGTCCTTTCCGATGAACTGGAAAAGCTCGATTTTCGCGTCGTCTTCGGCGAATTTCTCATCGCTTTCTGACGGAAGCCACCATTTTTTCCAGTCAAAAGATTTTTTTCCGGCAGATTTCAGCTCGTCTTCAAGCTGCTTTGTGATTGACATATATCCGATTGGAGCGTTGAACCAGACGTAGAAGACTTTGTTCTCGTAGCCAGACTTTGGAACAGGAATTCCCCATTTCAGGTCGCGTGTGATTGCGCGCTCGTTCAAGCCGTCCCGAATCCATGCGCGTGTCATCTGAATCGCGTTCTGCGCCCATTTTCCCTCGACACTTGCATTCTTCATCCATTCCTCAAGTTTCGGCGCGATTGAAGGCAAGTCAATGTAAAGATGCTTTGTCTCGCGCACTTCAGGAGTCGAGCCGCAAGTGTGGCATTTAGGATTCAAAAGCTGTGTCGGGTCAAGAAGAGTTCCGCAGCTGTCGCACTGGTCTCCTCTCGCGTCTGTCGCGCCGCATTTCGGGCAAGTTCCGTCAACATAGCGGTCTGCAAGGAACATCTGGCATTTCGGGCAGTAAAGCTGCTGGCTTGTATGCTCCTTTATGAAGCCGTTCTTGTCCAAGTCATTGAACATCGACTGGGTGATTTCAGTACATTCCTCGTTTGAAGTGCGTCCGAATTTGTCGAATGCAATGTTAAACCACTCGTAAATTTCCTTGTGAATCTTGTAATAGTAATCGCAAAGCTCGCGCGGAGTCTTTTTGTCCTGAAGAGCCTTTGTCTCTGTCGCTGTTCCATACTCGTCAGTTCCGCACACATACATTGTCTCGTAGCCACGTGAGCGGCAGAAACGTGCGAAAACATCAGCGGAAAGCATCTGGATAAGGTTTCCGAGATGCGGAATATTGTTTACATAAGGCAAAGCCGAAGTGATAAGCCGTTTAGTCGTTTTGATATTTTTCATAGATAAAAAGTATAGTAAATTTTTACAGATTATACAAATGGGAATTTTTTAAGTGTTTTTTAAGATTCGGGTGGCTTTTTGCACAGCAAAAACCGGGTGTTCCGAGGTTCCGCGTCCCCGCGCTCCATTGCCTGCTGCCAGCAGCAGACAACGCCAAAGGCGCCTCTACACCCCCTGCCACATTTTCTGACTAGTAAATTTTTCTTATTAAATCCAAAAAAGCCGGAGTTTTTACAAGGCCAAGCTCTTCCGCAGTAAGCTTTTCCGTCCTTGAGTATGGATTTCCGTTTTCATCCGCAGAAGGATTTACATCCGCAGTTACAGACTGAGAACTTTCCTTTTTTTCAGGAATTTTTTTTACCAAAACTTCATCTCCAATATTCACCCGGTCATAAAAACTTTTTTGAGTTAGAATTCCTTGAGAAATTTCTTCATCGCTTTTTTCTATTTCAATCTGCCCAAGAGCAAATTTCTCATCAAAACTTACTCCCGGCTTTGAATCGCAGGTCCGGACATTTCCTTTTTTTACTACGTCCAAAACAGTTCCTTTTTCAATTCCCTCGTTTTTTCCCATGTCAATAAGAATTTCATTTCCGCTTCTTGCAAGAATTTTTCCACGCGCCGGAAGCAAATTCAAGACATTTCTTCTAAAAGAGCGGATTATCGACGAAAACCTGTCATTTCCAGTTCTAAATAGATTAAATTCGCTTATTTTTATTCCGTTTCTGCCATTGTAAACGGCCGCATCAAGACTTACTTCACGCTCAGTTTCCTCAAAATTCATCAAAATAAAATAATCCTGAGAACTTTTTCGTGCCTTCAAAAAAGCCTCTCCAAAGTTCGCAACAGGATTTTTTTCAACATTAACCGCAGTAACCGCAATTCCGTTAAAACTTTCACTTGCCATTTCAGCGGCGATTTCATGAGAATCTGGATGCAAAAGAACTGCGTTTTGTCTTGTATAATAAAGCCCGATATTCCATCTGATTTTATCAAGATAGAACGGCTCAACATTCCATTTCGCGCTCAGAGAATATTTCATAAGCGAAGAAAGAGCTTCAATAGTATCGTTAGTTTTTGTGTAAGTATATTTTTCTTCATCCGAAAGAGTTTTTTCGTCAATTTTTTCATTATTTTTTATAAACGAAAGCTGCTCCAAATAAAGCTCATTTTGACCGAGTTTGTAAATTTCTGCGGCAAATTCGCTTCTAGCAATTATGTTGTTCGGATCAATTTTTAGGGCGCGCTGATATTCGTACCTTGCCTGCTCGCCTTTGAAAAATTTTGCATATTCCCTCGCCTTTAAAATATGAAACTGCGCCCAAGCTGAACGCCTTGTATCTTCAAGCGGCAAATTTTTATCAACAAGAAGCTCAAGCGCGCTTCGCAGAATTTCATCCTCAGGCTCAATTGCAAGCGCCGCAGACAAAATTTCAAGCGCGGAATCAAAATTTTTCTGACGGGAAAGCGAAAGTCCTTTCAGATACCAGGCTGCAATTGTATTTCGGTCTTTGTCGATAAGATAATCGCAAATATCTATTACTTCATCATATTTTTTTTGTTCATAAAGAATCGAAGAAAGAAGCATATAAGCCTGATAAAAATCAGTCTTTAACTGAAGAGCGGAACGCGCTTTTTTTTCGGCTTCAGCAAAGTCGCCTTTTTTTGCCTTTAAGTACGCTGCAAAATAATAAACTTCACTTTCTGACGGATGGCTTTTTAGAGCCTGTTGAATGTAATTTTCAGAAAGTTCATCTTTTCCCGTTTCCGAAGCAAGAAGCGCAAGCGAAAGAAGAGCTTTTCTGTTTGTTTTTTGACGTTTTAGCGCATCAAGATAAAAACTTCTGGCAGAATCAAAACTTCCGTTGTAAAGCTCAATTTCTGCAAGCCCAAAACGCGACTCAATATTGTTAGGATACTTATGCAAAATTTCCTTAAAAATTTTCTGCGCCTCGTCCAAACGGCGCAACGAAATAAGGCACATTCCGCGCAAATTCAAAACATCGGTGCGGTCTTTTATGAATTTTTGCGCGCTGTCCAGATAATCAAGACAAAGCTCAAAATCATTAAGTTCATAAGTCGCCTTTGCAAGCAAAAACCACGCTTC
Source organism: Treponema sp. UBA785 (assembly GCF_002297065.1). Lineage (NCBI taxonomy): Bacteria > Pseudomonadati > Spirochaetota > Spirochaetia > Treponematales > Treponemataceae > Treponema > Treponema sp. UBA785. The sequence continues at coordinate 3,550 of NZ_DBJD01000070.1, forward strand.
TCCAAAAGAAGGATTTTCCTGAAGCGCAAGCTGAAACTCTTCACTGGCCGAATACCAGTTTTCTTCCGCCTCAAATTCTTGACCGCGCTCATAATGTTTTAAGGCAGAAAGATTTTCGGCCTGCGCAAAAAATGCACAGTGAATAAAAAAAACTAAAATCGGCAAAGCAATTTTTTTCATTTTCTCCCACCCAAAAGTAAATCGAACATCTTTTAACGTTATTCTTTTTCCGATTCTTCTGATTCTGCTTTTTTTATAACTTTAATAAGATTTACGCGGTGGCCTTCCATATCTTGAACGATAAATTCAAAGCCGCCCCAATTAATTTTTTCATATTTTACAGGAATTCTTCCAAAAAGATCGAGGACAAAACCGCCTAGAGTATCAAAATCTTCCGTCGGAAAGTTTGAATTTATGTTTTCGTTCAAATCTTCGAGATTGACCCTTGCGTCGCAAAGCCAAATTTGATTTCCAATCGCAAGAATATCTTCCCTTTCGTTGTCAAATTCGTCCTGAATATCGCCAACGATTTCTTCAATAATGTCTTCCATGCAGACGACACCGCTCACTCCACCATATTCGTCAACGGCAATTGCAATATGAATATGGCGCCTTTTAAACTCGCGCAAAAGTCCGTCGATTTTTTTTGATTCAGGAACAAAATATGCCTTTCTAAGCAGTTTCTCAAGGTCAATTTCCTGATTTTTTGAAATCACGGCAAGCAAATCCTTTACATAAAGAATTCCAAGCACATTGTCGATTGATTCCGAATAAACAGGAAAACGCGAATGTCCGCTTTCTGCAATTTTTGCAAGGAGTTCTTCCTGAGGAGTATCAATCGAAAGAAAGTCGACATCAATCCGGGGAATCATAACTTCCTTTACAGAAGTTTCTGACAAATCCTCGATTCCTTTTATCATATCTTTTTTTTCTTCAATTAAACTTAAATTATCCTGACTTTCTGACTGCTCATTGCCGTTTTTTCCAGAAAAATTTGAATTTGAACCGTCGTCTTTTTTCTTTCCTAAACCAAAAATACTCATAAAATCCCTTTTTATTTTTTAGCGCGTCTTGAAATTTTTAAATCTTAAGACGCGCTTTTAATGCTTAAATAAGATCGGCATCAGAAAAAGTTTTTAAAACTTCTTCCTGTTTTTTCAGCATCGGACTTTTTATTTCAAGACCTTCGCCGACATGCTCTTCTCCGTGATCCATTCCATTTAAATGCAAGGTTCCGTGAATCAAAAGCCTTTTTAATTCTTCATTCTGTGTAACCTTAAAATATTCTGCATTTTTTGGCAATGTATCAAGAGAAATTATAATGTCGCCCGCACTGAACCATTTTATTCCGTTTTCATCAGTGTATTCTTCACCATTTTCAAAGGAAAGAATGTCAGTTGGAGCATCTATTTCACGGTAATTTTTATTCAATTCCTGAATAAACTCATCGTTGCAAAACAAAATCGAAAGTTCCTGACCGTCAAAACCAAGTCTTTTTAAAACTTCCTGTTCATATTTTTCAATTTTTCCAAACCAGGCAGGCTCGCTAAGTCCGTCCTGCATAGAAACAAGAACTCTATTCATTTTTTTCACCTTCAGAATTATTTTTTTCAGAAGTAGAAGAATCCGTTGAATCCTGATTTTGATACTTTATGCGTCCGTGATAATATGCCGCAAGAATCGAAACGAAAGTATTTTTTATTTTTGTCATTTCGCCGTAAGTAAGGGCGCAGTCGTCCAGCTGTCTTGCCGCAATTTTTGCTTCAATCAGCTGCTGAATAAATTTTTCAAGACGCTGTGCTGTTGGCTTTTCCAAAGATTTGCAGGCAGCTTCAACAACATCGGCAAGCATGACTACAGCGCTTTCTTTTGTAGAGGGAAGTTTTCCGTCATAACGGAAATCTGCTTCGTTCGCGTTCGGATCTTTTTCTTTTGCCTTGTTGAAAAAATACGAAATTACAGAATTTCCATGGTGCTCTGCAATAATATTTACAACCTGGGCAGGAAGATGCATTTGATGAGCCTTTTCAACGCTCAGGCGCAAATGACTTTTTATAATTGAAACCGAAAGCGACGGGTTTAAATCCGTATGTTTATTTTCAGAATCAATGTTATTTTCCGTAAAATACTCAGGATGCTCCATTTTTCCAATATCGTGGTAAAGAGCCGCAACTCTCGCCAAAAGCGAATTTGCCCCGATTTCCTTGCAGGCGCTTTCTGCAAGCTGGCTTACCATTATGCTGTGCTGATAAGTTCCGCTGGCTGTAAGCAAAAGTTTTCTCAAGACAGGAGAATTCTGATCGCTTAAATCCATGAGCCTGAAAACCGAAGCCGTATTCATTACAACTTCAAGCGGTGTAAGAAGACCAAGCGCAAGAATACCAGAAATAAAACCGTTAAATGCAACTCCTGCAAGCGGGAATACGCAGTCAGAAAAATTATCATTAAAGATAACTTTTAACACGCAGATATAAATTACGTTCAGAACGGCAACACCTATCGAAGAAAAAATCATATCAATTCTGTTTTCTATCGTACGGAGAATTTTTACGATTGAGAGAGAAGATGCAAGTGTATACAAAAATGGAATCAATTCAAAATTGCAGGCACAGAGCACTCCAAAAGAAATCAATATCGAAAAATAAAGTCCAAAAATCTGTCCAAAAAGAATCGTAATCAAAGCAACGCACAATCCAGAAGGAATAATTACAGGAAGATTGAAAATTCCCTGAAAAAGCGGAGCCTTGTCGCCAAAACAGGCAACTCCAAAAACAACTACAAAAAGCAGAGAGGCAAGAATAATTTCTTTAAGCTCAACCTTGCGTCCTAGGCAGACAGGAGAAAAAAGCAAAAATGCCATCGCAGAAACAAGCATAAGAAACAGAATATTGTCCGCGAAAACCCTGTAATCAATGTAGGACGGAGATGCCGCCATCTTTCGCAGTTTTAAATAATCCTCTTCCGCAATTGGAAAACCTTTTCTTATTACTTTTTCGCCTTCTTCGACCGCAATCGGAAACTGATCATCGGCTGCAAGATTTGTCGTAGCAATGATTGTCTTGTCGGCAACCATTCCCGGTTCATATTCGTCAATCGAAAAAGAAGCAATAGTCTGCCGCGTGCTCGCGTCAAAATAAACAATTACGGCAGAAACCAAAAATGTAATTGAAAAAACAAGCAGAATCGCCCAGTTCTTCTTTACATATTCAAGTGCAGAATGAAATAAATCATAAAAAAAAGAATTTTTTCCGTTATTCGCTTTTGTCATTTTCATAAGCCTGTACAATTTTTTTAACAAGCGGTGAACGAACGACATCTTCGCCGTCAAGTTCAACCATGCTTATTTCTTCTATACTTTTTAAAATTTCAAGTGCCTGAACCAGACCAGATGGAATTTTTTTCGGAAGATCTATTTGAGTAATATCTCCCGTTATAAACACTTTTGAATTCTCTCCGGTTCGGGTAAGGAACATTTTCATCTGTTCACACGTCGTATTCTGCGCTTCGTCAAGAATTACAGCCGCATTGCTCAAGGTACGTCCGCGCATATAAGCCAAAGGCGCAACTTCAATTATACCATTCTCCTGAAATTTTTTCACCATTTCTGAAGGAATACAGGCGCTCATAGAATCATAAAGGGGCCTTAAATAAGGATTTATTTTGTCCTGCATATCTCCCGGCAAAAAACCAAGACTTTCTCCAGCCTCGACAACCGGACGCACAAGAATAATTGAACTTATTTTATGGCTTAAAAGAAGACGCAGGCTTTCTGCAACGGCAAGAAAAGTTTTTCCGCTTCCTGCAGGACCTGTTGCAAAAACCATGTCATTTTTTCGGAACGACTGGATGAGTTTTGCCTGATTTTTTGTTTTTGGATAAATTTTTCTCGTGCTTCCTGGAATTGAAATTGAAAATTTCTGAGCATCAAAATTTTCAACTCCAGTATTCAGAACAGATTCAATCAGTTCGGAACCAGAAATACTGTTTTCAAGCCTATTCTCAGAGATTTCATCGCTAAGACGGTCGATTATGAACTTGAATTTCTGCTGAATTTCAGCGGAAGCTTCAGCAATTGAAAGTTCGTTTCCTTTTGTAAAAATGCTGACTCCAAGATGCTGTTCGATGAGCTTTAAATTGCTGTCATTCGTTCCACAAACCTGAGAAAGAATCTCCGGATCTGAAAGAACTATAGTAAATTCGTTTTCCAATTTGCTTATTCTATCACCTTTCTTTAAAAAAATCATCAAAAAACTGAATTTATTTTAAACTCCATTCTCCATATTCATCAAGAATTTCCGTCTTCATTCCTGACATTGGCCGCCAGCTTACGCTCAAAGAAAAATACGGACTAAAGTCGTAATGCGCCTGCTGGCTAGAAGTTGCAGAAATGTAGCGCGGTGAAATTTTAAACGAACAGTTCAAATCCCAATCGTCAAGATCGTGAGTTATCGACATTACAAGAGATTTTAGCTTAAAGGCGGAATTTTTCCGTTTTTCGTCGCTATCAAGCCTGAATGAATCTATTAAATCATTCAAAACATTTCTTTCTCCGTTGTTTCCGTAATAATAGGCATAATCTGAATCTGAACAGAAATATCTGTAAATTACGTTGTTGCGGCTTTCAGAACTGAATGAAAAATCAAGAAGCTCATTTATCTTAAAAGTAATCTTCGGTATAAAAACAAAATAACTGCTTGTCGGACGCACAAAATCATAGACAAAACTTGTAGAAAGTGACGGTGTCCACGAAATTTTGTCGGTCCAGTGCTTGAACGTTTTTGAAGGACTTGTGTACGCAAAACTCAACGAATATGGCTGGAATTTTTTGTCTGAAGTTGACTTCCATCCTTTTCGGCTGGTTATATCTCCGTTTGAATCATATTCAACGTCAAATTCATAAACATTTGAATAACTCATTGTATATGCAAGCTGCGCGCCATAACCGCTCAAAGAAAATTTAAAGGAATCGTGCTCTTCCTCTTCCCAATCATAAACGTAAGACTGAGAAAGACTCAATTTGCTGTTAAAAAACTTAAATGAAAGCGACTGCGAAATATCGTTTTTTACCCAGGTGTCGTCAGTAGAACTTTTTTGCTTGATTCCTGTTCCGACAGAAAAAGTTGTGTACGGAAAATTAAGCGAAAAAACGCCTGTGTAAGAATCAACCTGAGGAGGAAGAGTTGTCGTAAGCGAAAGCTGCTGTCCAAAATCCCCTTCATTTGCAGCAAGAACAAGATTCAGATTATGTGTCGTTACACATTCTTCGTCGGTCAAATCCATCGTAAGATATTCCCACTCAGGATTGTTTACGTCGTCGCTTATGTATTTTGTCTGGATCATTTTTACGGTCGTATTCCATGTGAGGGCCGTATTTGAAAAATAATTCGTGTAATAGAGAGGCTTAAAAGTAAGCGCGTTCGTGTCCGTCAAATCGAGTTTTCTTGCATTGTAGTCGGCTTTTTTAATCGAAGCAATTGAAGATTCAGAATATCCTCCGTCCGAAGTGTCGTTGTTCAGATAAGGATGCTTTTGAAAAACCGGATTGAACGTAAAAGTGTCTGCAAGCGAAAGAAAGCTGTCTTTATAACCGAGATTGCTCGTCAAAGTTGCCGGAGCTTTTACCTGAATATAAGTTGCCTGGACAGTCCGCCAATCAAAATCTTCAGGAATCTTTAAATTTGAAGATGAATATGAAATTTGTGAAGTAAAATCCGGCGAAATACTGTAACCGAGTTTGTAGGTAATTCCATTTAAGCTGCGTACAGAACCGTTCAACGTGGCAATCGATGGAAGAGCAGACTCATCAAAAAGAATATTTTCTTCAGAATCGGAACTTTCTTCTTTTTTGTCAGAATTTTCTTCATTTTTTTTGTCATCAAATTCAAGAGGCGGCAATAAAGAAAGCGAAACTGACTGTTTTTTTGAAGATGCCGAAGCCTTCGGATACTGAAAAATCGTTCCAGAAATTTTTGCGCCGATTTTAAAAGGCGTAACCTGGCTCGGATAGTAAAAATATCGTTCTGGAGTATAGCTCGCCCATGCCGAGTCATTCCTGTATTCATCACGGTCAGTCAAGGCCGCCGATTGGGAAGAAAAAACTATCGAAGAAGAAAAACTAGAAATTGAAAGAGTAGAAACAAAAGGCTTTATGAATTCCGGCAATTTGAAAGTATAAGAGCCGTTTAAATTCCAGTTAAATGAAGAAACCGTCGTAACGCTGTCTTCTTCAGAATCGTCAGTTGCAACACCAGACATAAGAAAGTCAATCCAGTCCATTGTCTCCGCGCGATTGTTAAAATCATAGTCAAAATATGGATCCGAATAAAGCGGCATTGAAAGCGTAAGGTTGAACGGAGAAGAAATCGAAAGCTTTAGGTTAAACTGATAACGGAACGGCAAAGTATAGCCCATCAAGTTTGAAGAATCCAGGACCTTATCTCCAAGCTGGTTGTACGGAAGATAAGCCGAATTGTTTTTAAAAATAGTATTGCTAAATCCAAGTTCTGTATTGAATTGAAGATCTGAAAGTATCTTGGAAGGTTTTAGCACAACGTCAGCGCCGACCATTGCTCCCAAATTTGCATAATAGTCCGCCATAATTTTTACATGATTTGTAGTGTCGCCTTTAAAATCCGCATCAAGATTATGAAGCACGATTCCTTCACGCACCTGCTCTTTCATAGAGTCGGTTTTCATAAAGCTGAAAGGATTTATTTTATCATCATCGTCAGAATTCGAGCTGTCATTTGTAGATTTTGCGTCCGCAGGTTTCCGGCCATAAAGATAAGTTGTCGTATTTATAAAATATCCCTCGCGGAATTTATAGCCCATCGCAGGATTAAAAATCAATTCGTCTTTCGGATAATAAAAAGCAGGAAGATAAATCAAAGGCACACGGCCAACATAAAGAAGCGCGCTAAAAAAGGCAAATTCTCCGCCCGGCAAAAGCCAAATTCTCCGCGCGCGGATTTTCCAATGAGGATTCTCATCGTCGCAAAAAGTAAGCTCGCCGCCTTTAAAAGCGATTGTTCCTCCGGAATCCCTGCCGAAAATTTCACTTGCAACAATCAAAGTAGAGCCGGAAGGAAGATTTATTGCATCTGATGAAGTTTGAACTGCACGGCCGTTGTCAAAAACTCCCTCAAAGGTCGAAGTATTAAAAAGAAGACTGTTTGCGGTGATTTTTTCTCCGCCGGCAGAAGACGAGCCGCTCTGTTCAAGACAGACGTTTCCTTCCGCATAAAGCATTTCCGAAGAACGGTTGTAGTTTATTCTGTCAGCAGAAACTGTTGTTTTGTCATTTCCGCGAGAAACAGAAATTACGACATTTCCAGAAAGAATAATGCAGTCGCCGCCAGAAAGCTGATCTTTTTTGTACTCAGATTTTTCGGCAGATTCAATATTTATGACAGAAACCTGCCCTTCAGCCGAAGATTCTTTACAAAAAGCAAAAGACACAAGAGAAAAAAATAAAAATATTAAAAGCGCTTTTTTTCTCATTGCAAGACCGTCAGTTTTTGTGCGCCGCATTTAACGTTTCTTCAAGATATTTTCCTGTCCAGCTTCCAGTTTTTTTCCAGTTTGCAACAATGTGTTCAGGAGTTCCAAAGTCAACAATCTGACCGCCACCAGTTCCACCTTCAGGACCAAGATCAATAATCCAGTCCGCCTGAGCAATTACATCGAGGTTATGTTCAATCATAACGACAGAATTTCCCTTGTCCACAAGTTTTTGAATAACTTCCATTAGAACCTTTACATCTGCAAAATGAAGTCCTGTTGTAGGCTCGTCAAGAATGTAGAGAGTTTTTCCTGTTGAAGGACGGGCAAGTTCCGTTGCAAGTTTTACACGCTGAGCTTCTCCGCCAGAAAGAGTAAGCGCGCTCTGTCCAAGCTGAATGTAACCAAGTCCGACATTTTTAAGAGTTTCTAGTTTTCTTGAAATATGCGGAATCGCGGCAAAAAAATCAGCAGCTTCCTCAATCGTCATATTCAAAACATCAGAAATATTTTTTCCGTGGTAGCGGACGTCCAAAGTCTCGCTGTTAAAACGCTGACCGTGGCACACATCGCACTGAATAAAAACATCCGGCAAAAAGTTCATTTCGATAGTAAGAGTTCCGGCGCCCTGGCATTTTTCGCACCGCCCGCCTTTTACGTTAAAACTAAACCGGCCTGGAGTATAGCCTTTAGCCTTTGAATCAGGAAGCGTGCTAAAAAGCTCGCGGATCGCATCAAAAACTCCGACATAGGTTACAGGATTTGAACGCGGAGTTCTTCCGATCGGGCTTTGGTCGATATTTATGACCTTATCGATATTTTCAATTCCAAGAATTTCATCATGAAGCCCCGGCTTGTAGCTTGTCTTCATCAATTTATTTGAAACAACAGGATAAAAAATATCGCTCAAAAGTGTCGATTTTCCAGAACCGCTAACTCCTGTTATGCAGGTAAAGGTTCCAAGAGGAATGTCGACCGAAATATTTTTTAGATTGTGTTCGCGCGCACCTTTTATTGAAATAAAACTTCCATTTCCTTCCCGCCGCTTTTCCGGCAGCTGCATATAAAGCTTTCCGCTCAAATAACGTCCAGTAACGCTTTGTTCAACCTGCATTACCTGCTGAGGAGTTCCGCTTGCAATCACTTTTCCGCCATGAACGCCAGCTCCAGGACCTATATCAACAATCCAGTCGGCAGTACGCAAAGTCTGTTCATCGTGTTCAACAACAATTACAGTATTTTTTAAATCCCTAAGGTAATTAAGAGTGTCGATAAGCCTCTGGTTGTCGCGCTGATGAAGTCCAATGCTCGGTTCGTCCAAAATATACATAACACCAGTAAGACCAGAGCCAATCTGAGTTGCAAGACGAATTCTCTGGGCTTCTCCGCCAGACAAAGTTCCTGCAGAACGGTCAAGTGTAAGATATTCAAGTCCGACATTCTTCAAAAAATTTAAACGGGCATTTATTTCTTTTAAAAGCTGAACCGCAATTTTTTTCTCCGTTTCAGAAAGTTCAAGCTGCTTAAAAAACTCAATGCTGTCCGCAACGCTCAGACTGCAAAGTTCAATTATATTCTTTCCTCCGACAGTAACGCCAAGCGCTTCTTTTCTAAGACGCATTCCATGGCAGGATGAACACTCGGAAACAGACATATAGTTTTCTTCAATCCGCACACGCTGAGATTCCCCCCAGGCTTCATTGTGCCGTCTTTTCATTTCCGAAAGAATTCCTATCCACGGACGGTTGTATTCAGAAAAGCCTTCTCCGCTCTGTTTTTTGTAAATCCAGCGGATATTTTTAGTCAAATCGCCATTCCACAGGCTGTCAAACTGTTCGCGGGTCAAATCTTTTATCGGAGTATCAAGAGTCCAGCCGTTTTCTTTTGCAATCGCCTGAAACATCGCCTGATTCCATTCGCTCGACGGATTAAAAAACGGAAACGCCCCCTGGTTAAAGCTTAGAGAAGAATCCGGAAGTATTTTTTTTGAATCCCATTCCATTTTTTCACCAAGTCCAGTACATTCCGGGCAAGCTCCAAAAGGATTGTTGAACGAAAAAAGTCTCGGCTGCAGTTCCGGAATAGAAATTCCGCAGTCCGGGCAGGCATTTTTTTGAGAAAAAAACACTTCTTCTTCATGCCAGCCTTTTTCGCTGCTGTCATTTACACGCCTTAAAACAACAAGAACTCCGTCAGAACTTTTCAAGGCAGTTTCAACAGATTCGGCAAGACGTTTTCTTGAGTCATCTTTCAATGCAATTCTGTCAACGACAATTTCAATCGTATGCTTTTTCTGTTTGTCGAGTTTTATTGAATCGTCCAGTTCAACCATAAGTCCGTCGATTCTTGCGCGAACAAAACCTGATTTTTTTGCATCGTCAATGATTTTTTGATGTTCGCCTTTTTTTCCATGAATTACCGGAGCCAAAAGCGTAATTCTTGTTCCTTCGCCCCAGTCCATGATCGAATCGATAATCTGATCGTCAGACTGCTCCTTAATTTCTCTTCCGCAGACAGGACAATGCGCATGCCCGGTTCTTGCAAACAAAAGACGGTAATAGTCGTAAATTTCGGTAACTGTTCCAACTGTAGAGCGAGGATTATTATGAGTTGTTTTCTGCTCGATAGAAATTGCAGGCGAAAGTCCTTCAATCTGATCGACATCGGGTTTGTCCATGCTTCCCAAGAACTGCCGGGCATAAGAAGAAAGAGATTCCATATATCGCCTTTGTCCTTCGGCAAAAAGCGTATCAAAAGCAAGCGATGATTTCCCAGAACCGGAAAGTCCCGAAATTACTACAAGCTTATTTCTCGGAATTTCTATGCTTATATTTTTTAAATTGTGAACACGGGCGCCATGAATTACAATTTTTTCGCCCTCAACCCTATTTATGCTTTGCAATTAAGTTACCCTTATTAAATTTCCATATTCATTACAGCACGAACTTCTTCCAGCGTCTTTACGGCAATCTCGCGGGCCTGGACAACACCTTTTTTGAGGACGCTTCTAATATAGTCCATATTACTTTCGAGTTCGGCGCGTTTTGCGCGCAAAGGACGCAATTCTTCGTTCAAAGCTTCTGTCAGCACAGATTTCAGCATACCGCCGCCACCATCGCCAATTCTCTCGGCAATAGCTTCAGGCTCTTCTCCAGTACAAAGAGAAATTATCTGCAAAAGATTGGCAACTTCAGGACGGTTTACAGGATCATAAGAAATATGACGCTCCTGATCTGTTTTTGCTTTTTTTATGAGCTTTGCAGTCTCATCTTCGCTTGCACAAAGCATAATCGTATTCCCAAGCGATTTTGACATTTTTGCAGAACCATCAAGACCTTTTATCATTGGAGTTTTAGAAAGCAAGGCGTAAGGCTCTGGAAAAATAGGATTCTTCGGGCAAAATTTATTGTTAAAACGTCTGGCAATAAGACGCGCAACTTCAAGATGAGGAAGCTGGTCTTTTCCGACAGGAACGACATTTCCCTTACAAAAAAGAATATCAACCGCCTGATGCACAGGATACGTAAGCATTCCGGCATTCACCGATTTCATTCCAGATTTTTCAATCTCGTCCTTTACAGTCGGATTCCGGTCAAGCTCAGAACTAGAAACAAGAGTCAAAAAAGGAACCATAAGCTGGTTTGCCTCTGGAACGTGGCTGTGCGGATAAATGCAGACATCTTTTCCAGGTTCAATTCCCGCGGCAAGATAATCAATTACAAGCTGCTTTGTATTCTGACTGATTTTGTCAAATGCGTCGTGATCCGTCAAAACCTGATAATCGGCAATCAAAATCATAGTCGGAACGCCAAGCTTAGAAAGGCGGACACGATTTTTAAGCGAACCAAAATAATGTCCAATATGAAGATTTCCGGTCGGACGGTCGCCTGTCAAAACACGGTATTTTTTCGGATTAACAACAATATCTTTTTCAATCATTTCAGATTTTCTAACCGCTTCGGCAAGAATTTTATCGGCATTATTTTCAAGTTTTTCCTCAGTCTGAGACATTTTATTTTCCCTGCAAAAATCAAAATTAAAGCAACATAAAAAGTTACATTAAAGTTATATAAAACTTCAGCATTTTCTTCAATCTAAGAACAAAAAAATCAAGAATGAAGCACAGCTTCCTTTCAAACCGGCTCTTACTGCAAGTCCTCCTCGCTTCGCTCGTCCGGTCTTTCCGTGGCGATCCGGGCTAAGTTTTCCGGCCTAACAAAAAAAATGCGCACGAGTTTTCTCATGAGCGGACTTATTTTCTTTCAAACACTTTTCTTAAACATTTGTTTTAATTAAAATCATTTCTATGACAAAAAACACCGCACCTTCTTCTCCTTATCTTGCAAATTTTGAAAACTGGCTCGATTCATTCTTGAATTTTGAAAAACTTCCGCAAAAAAACATGTTCTGGCTCGACACAATGGAACACTTTGCAAAACTCGCAGGCAACCCAGAACTCTCATATCCAACATTTCACGTCGCAGGCTCAAAAGGAAAAGGCTCAACATCCGCATTCATAGCCTCAATTCTCGAAGAAGCAGGCTTAAAAACCGGACTTTACAGCTCGCCGCACATTGAAAACTTTCTGGAGAGAATCACCCAAAATCAAAATTTTTTGTCCAAAAAAAACTATGAAGACGCAGCAGAAGAGCTAAAGTGTCTAATAAACTGCACTGATTCAAAAACTTTCTTAAAAGACCGCCCAATTACATGGTTTGAGCTCGTAACGCTCTATTCTTTTCTATGCTTCAGAAAAGCAAAACTTGATGCGGCTGTTTTTGAAGTCGGACTCGGAGGAAGGCTCGACGCGACAAACGTCATAAAGCCAAAAGCCTGCTGCATAGGCCCAATTGAACTCGAGCACACAGAATATCTCGGAGACACAGTAGAAAAAATCGCGGCAGAAAAAGGCGGAATTATAAAAGAAAGAACTCCTGTTTTTATAGCACCGCAAATTCCATCCGTAAAAGAAGTCTTTAAATCAATTGCAGCCCGAAAAGACGCAAAAATATTTTTTGTCGATGAAATTTGCAAAATTAGTACAAAAATTTACACATCATCGGAAAAAATAAAGACTAAAATGGCTATCTCATCTTCGTTTTTTTCCCGCCCATTAACCGCGGAGCTAAATCTTGCAGGAGAATTTCAGGCTCAAAACGCAGCGCTTGCGGCTCTGGCAGTAAAAACCGCATTTCCAGAAATTTCAGAAGATATTATCGAAAAAGGCCTTTCAAAAACTTCGCTTCCAGCCCGTTTTGAGCTTGTAAAAAGTCCTCAGAATTTCAGCAAAATTCCTTATCTTATTCTGGACGGAGCGCACACGCCAAAAAGCATAAAATTAACATTGGAAACAGTAAAAAACGCAAAAATAAAAATCGACGCCCTTCTTTTTGCCTGCGCCCAGGACAAGCACAGCAAAGAAATCGCAGAACTATTTTCACAGAGCATATGTACAGATTCTCAAAATTTTCAAAAAATATTTTTGACAGTTCCAGGCAATATAAAAAAATCAGACCTGTCAGAGGTCGAAAATTCGTTTGTTTCTGCAGGTCTTTTATTTGATTCAGATTCGAATTACAAAAAACAAATCGAGAAAGTTCTTGATTTTTGCAATTCAAACAAAAAAACTTTGCTCATAACAGGCTCGTTTTATCTGGTTGCGGAGGTTACAAAAATTCTAGGCACACGCTTTGAAACTCCACATGTAATTTCATAGCTGATAGTTCCTGTCATATCGGCAATTTTTTGAGCGCTTTGCAAAGCTCCGCTTTCTTCAGGTCCAAAAATTACGGCTTCACAATAACGTTCAATATTACTGTCTTCTCCAAGCTCAATCATACACTGATCCATACATATTCTTCCGCAGACAGGATAATTTTTTCCATTAATTGCAACATAAAGTTTTTTGCCATCTTCATTAAAACAGCGAAAAAGTCCATCTGCATAACCAATTGGAAGAACTCCGATTTTTGTTTTTTTAGAAGAAGTCCATCTTCTGCCATACGAAACAGACCTGTCTTTTTCAAATTCGCGGATTGCGACAACCTTTGTTACAAGCTCCATAACAGGTTTTAAGAAAGTTTTTTCACCAAGTTTTTCAAAATATTTTTTATCAACCTGACCTGGATAATATCCGTATGCAATAATTCCAGGACGGCACATATCAAGGTGCATTTCTGGATGAGTCAGTGTAAGCGCCGAATTTGAGCAGTGGCGGATTCCAGGATCAATTCCTTCTTTTTTTACGTTTTCAACCGCTTCCAAAAACAATTTGAACTGTTTTTCCGTATACTCACAATTTTCAGGCTGGGTACTGTCTGCGACAGAAAAGTGAGTGCATATTCCGCCCATTTTCAAAACACCTGTTTCTGCGATTTTTTTTGCAACTTTTCCGGCATCTTTTGCAAGACAGCCAAGTCTTCCCATTCCGGTGTCAACCGCCAGGTGAACGTTAAAGCCGTTTTTTTTGTATTTTTTTGCAGCTTCCGCAACAAAGCCGATGTATTCTTCATCAAAAACAAGAGGCGTAAGCTCATTTTTTACAACCTCTTCCATTTCTTCTTTCTGGCACAAGCTCAAAACAAAAATTCCGACTTTTATTCCTGCAAGCCGAAGCTCAATGCCTTCACCCACAGTCGCAACAGCAAGAAAATCCGCTCCGCACTCAACGGCGGTTTTTGCGCATTCTACGGCGCCATGACCGTAGGCGTCAGCCTTTACCGCAACACACATCTTTGCATTTTTGTTTATTTTTGAGCGAATATATTCAAGGTTATATTTTAAATTTTCAAGGTGAATTCTAGCGAAAGTCGGTCTCATTTTTATGCCTCGTCTTTTTTTTTAATTTTGCATTATTAAAAGTGAATTCTCAGCCCCACTGACTAAATGATAGGTTTTTGAAACTTTTTTAGCAATATTTTGAACTGATAAAACTTCCATAAATTTAATTTTTTTACTGTCTGTTTTTTTATTGAGAAAAACTTGATTTTAGGATAAAATTAGAAGGTATGCTATTTTTCCCATAAAAAAATACATATGGCAAAAATTTATCTGGAGACATCATGAAAAAATCACTTTCTGTAACTTTAAGCATTGCGACATCAGTTGCTTTTTTTATAACATCCTGCGCATCAGCTCCAAAAGACCAGCCGCAGCCTCAAATCGAGCAGGCTGAAGAAATTGAGCGCCCAAAAACACCTCAGGTTCCTAGAAAACTCAATGTTGTAAACAGCTCTGTTTCGGCACAAAAAGAAGAAACCGAAGAATCAATATATGCAAAAAAAATTGAGGGGATCAAACTTTCAGTTGTTTCAAGTCCAAAAGAAACAACAAAAGGAAAGGCTTTTTCTTCGCCATTCGTTTTTAAAGCAGAAAAAGCAGACGGAACTCCGGCTGCAGGCCTTGAGCTCTCAATAAGTTTTCCTGAAACAAAAATTAACGGTCAGCCGACATTTTCTCTGGCAAATCTTACGACAAATTCTTCTGGAACTGTAATTTTCGTACCTGCAACTCCGACATTTTCGTTTAACAGCGAAATAAGTGTTTATCCTTCCGGCGATGTTACAAACGCAGAAATTGCAAAACTCGCAGAAAAAGTTTCTGTAAGCGCGCCTTACAAAGTTAAGACAAACCTCTACTCACGTGGCGGAACTGTCGCAATCGTAGATTTCAATGCATCAGGAAAACCGATTTTAAGCAATTCAGTTTCTTCGTCAAACCTTCTTATGGCGCTTATGCGCTCAGGTTTTGTAAGAATCGGAAATGCTGATTTTTCAAATGCAATTTTGACAGACGACATTCCGACAGTCTATAAAACCGCGTCAAATCTCGTAGGTTCAAATTCTGCATATCTTATTTTTGGAAAAGTAAAATATCTTACACCAATTGAAAAAAATGCTGACCAAAAATACACGCTCACGATCGAAGGAAACCTTACCTGTCTTGATATGAAAAATGGCTCGATTTTATGCGAACTGCGCAGCACAGCTACGGTAACAGAAGATAAAGATTGGAACTGCCTTAATTCTGCAAGAAAACTTTTGGCAGAAAATCTGGCGCACGAAATAATCTACGGACTTTAATTTATAAAAGTGAGGATAAACAGATGATTTTCACAGACACAAGAGACAAATCTGTAAAGACAGATTTAAAAACCGCTGTAGTCAGCGGCATGAATGAAAAAACCGGAGGACTTTATATTCCGGTCGATTTTCCAGAACTTGATAAATCATTTTTAAATAAAAATCCGGAGCCAAACCTTCGCGATATTGCTTTTGAAATGGCAAAACCTTACGTTGAAGGAGAAATTCCAGAAAACGATCTTAAAAAACTCATAAACGATGCCTATCCTTTCCCTGCTAAGGTTTCAGGTCTCGACCCGAATTCATACGTTCTCGAACTTTTTCACGGTCCAACATGCGCATTCAAAGACTTCGGTGCTCGTTTTATGGCACGTGTAATGTCATATTTCAACCGCAACGAAGACAAACCGCTCCATATTCTCGTTGCAACTTCTGGAGATACAGGTTCTGCCGTAGGTAGCGCATTTCACAATGTTCCGGGGCTTGATGTTACAATTTTGTATCCAGAAGGAAAAATTTCACCGCTTCAGGAAAAACAGCTTTCAACTTTTGACGGAAACGTCCGTGCTCTAAGAGTAAAAGGCACGTTCGATGACTGCCAAAAACTTGTAAAAACAGCATTTACAGATAACGAGCTTCGCGCTTCACTTCGCCTCTCATCTGCAAATTCAATAAATATCAGCCGCCTTCTTCCTCAGAGTTTTTATTATATGTACGCTTCGCTCTACGTAAAAAACAGAGCATGGCAGTACAATAGAATTGAAAATCCTTCTATAATTATGGTTGTTCCAAGCGGAAATTTCGGAAACCTGACATCTGGACTTATCGCAAAAAAAATGGGCGCTCCAATCACAGGTTTTGTCGCTGCAACAAATACAAACCGAACAATTCCAGACTGGATTGCAACAGGAGACTACAAAGCCCGACCTTCAGTAACAACCTATGCAAACGCGATGGACGTTGGTGCTCCAAGCAATTATGAGCGAATTTCAGCAATGTATTCTCTTGACGATGTACGTCATCTATTTGCTTCTTATTGGCTTGATGACAGCGGAATCATCGATTCAATCAAAGACTGCTATGCAAAAACAGGCTACACTATCGATCCTCATGGAGCTGTCGGCTGGAAAGCATGGAGCGATATTAAAAACGGAGCCATGGCAGAACTTGCACAGGGCAAAAAACATGATTACACAAAACCTGGTCTTACACCAAATCTCCCTGACTGGGCAGATGATGTAATTTCTAGGAAAAACGCAATCGGCGTAGTTTTGGAAACAGCCCATCCTGCAAAATTCGGCTCAATAGTCGAAAAGGCAATCGGCTCAAAACCAATAATTCCAGACAGGCTTGAAAAAGTTATGCGCCTCGAAGACAAATCAATTCAAATGGAAAACAACTACAGCCAGTTCAAATCATGGCTGCATGAAAACTTAAAATAAAACAAAAAAAAGGCTGTCTGAAAAGTAAAACTTCCAAGACAGCCTTTTTTATTACATATTTTCGTAAGTCTGGACATTATCTTCCAAATGTTCAATCGCTATTCCAGCTTCCTCAAGCATTTTTAGGCTGTCGGCTTCATCATGGTAGTGTTTTTCACACACAACCCTTTTTATTCCGCAGTTAATTAAAAGCATTGCGCAGGTTCTGCACGGAGTCATTTTGCAGTAAACAGTACCGCCGTCAATAGAAATTCCACGTTTAGCAGCCTGGCAGATTGCATTCTGCTCCGCATGAACGGTTCTTACACAATGCTGGCTGACAGTTCCGTCACTGTGCAGCATTTTTTTTAGAAGGTGGCCTGCTTCATCGCAATGCGGAAGCCCCGCAGGGCTTCCAACATATCCGGTAACAAGAATCTGATGATCTCTTGCAATCACGCAGCCAGAACGGCCTCTGTCGCAAGTCGCACGTTTTGCAATAGTTCTTGCAACTTCCATAAAATATTCATCCCAGGTCGGGCGTAAATATTTTTCTTTGTTTGAAGATTCGTTCATACTAAAAAACTAGATAGCTTTTATTGCAAGGGCAAAGACAAATACGGCGGCAAGAATCCACGTAACAGGAGAAATCTCCTTTGCTTTTCTACCAGCAACTTTAGAAATTACATAAGCGATCATACCAAAGGCAATACCCTTAGAAATAGAATATCCGAAAGGCATTACAAGAATTGTTATAAAGGCAGGAATTCCGTCAGTTATTTCGCTAAATTTGATTGAAGTTACAGACTGCATCATCAAAAATCCGACAAAAATCAAGGCAGGAGCCGTAGCACAAGAAGGAACAAGAGCAAAAAGCGGAGTAAACAACAGGGCCAAAACAAAGAAACCTGCAGTAACAACAGAAGAAAGACCTGTGCGGGCACCGGCAGCGACACCGGCAGAAGATTCAACGTAAGAAGTTACAGTTGAAGTTCCAAGACAAGCACCGGCAACTGTACCAATCGCATCGGCAAGAAGAGCATTCTTTACATTAGGAATATTGCCCTTTTCGTCAATAAGCTTAGCCTGCTCAGCAACGCCCATCAAAGTTCCAATAGTATCAAAAATATCAGTAAAAAGGAAAGTAAAGAAAACTCCGAAGAATTTCAGCGTAAGAACATCTGAAAATTCAAATCTAAAAAGAAACGGAGCATGAGGAACAGAAACAGGTTTAAAATTTTCAGGAACAGCCGTAACGCCAAAAGGAATTCCTACAACAGTTGTAGCAGCAATACCGATAAGAATTGCTCCAGGAACCTTAAGAATATAAAGCACAACCGTAATTACAAGACCGATAATCGCAACAATTGCAGAAATATGTTCTTTATCAAATGCGTTAAAACCGATAATTGTTCCGTTTGAAGAAGTTACGATTCCAGCGTTGTTAAGGCCAATCAAGGCAATAAAAAGACCAATACCAACAGCAACAGCTTTCTTCATAGTCGAAGGAATAGAATTGATAATCGCCTCACGAACACCAAAAAACGAAAGAACAATAAACAAAACGCCTTCAAGCAAAACAGCTGTAAGAGCAAACCATGGAGAACACCCCATCTGGCCGCAAACCGTATATGTAAAGAACGCATTAAGCCCCATACCAGAAGCAAGGGCAACAGGCATATTTGCAAAAAAAGCCATAATCAGAGTTGCAACAGCAGCAGAAATCGCAGTTGCCGTAAAAACGCCTTCAAAACTCATTCCAGGGATAGAACCAAGCATTCCAGGATTAACAGCAAGAATGTAGGACATTGCAAGGAAAGTTGTAATACCACCAATAATTTCGCGGCTTACGGTTGACCCCTTCTCCTTGATTTTAAACAAAGTTTCCATAAAAAACCTCCATGGGAAAAAACATAACAAAGATTATAGCATAGAATAAAAAACAGAAAAATAAAAAATACAGGCTTTTTATAAAAAATTTACAAAAAAAAGAACGTCATCAGCCGCAAAAAAAAAG
>NZ_DBJD01000070.1:22709-58179 GCF_002297065.1 Treponema sp. UBA785
AAAGCCTTTCGCATCCGGCGTAAGAAAAAACTTATGCAAAAAGCCTATTCAAAAATTTCCGCTTTTACCAAAAGACTAATTTAAAATAAAAAAAAAAACTCCTGAAGTGCTCAGGAGTTTTTAGAGCGGTAGAAGGGAGTCGAACCCTCGTCATCAGCTTGGAAGGCTGAGATAATGAGCCGTTATATGACTACCGCACAACTTATGTATTTATAATACCAAGCATTGAATTTTGTGTCAATACTGTTTTTTAAAAATTTTGAAAATTTCTAATTTTTTTTAACTTTCTCCCACGCAAGTTTTGCCGCATTTTGCTCCGCAGCCTTTTTGCTTTTTCCGCTGCACGGACCAAACTCTTCGTCCTTTAAACTTACCTTTACCCAAAAAGTCCTGTCATGGTCCGGACCTGTTTTTTTTACAAGCTCATAAACCGGACATAGTTTCGATTTTTTCTGGTAAAATTCCTGTAAAAGAGTTTTGTAATCTTTTTCACCCTTGTTCTGCTGGACTTTTCGAATTTCAGGAACAATAAGATCAAGCACAAGTTCTTCAGCAGCTTCAAAACCGCTGTCAAGATAGTAAGCTCCGATTATCGCTTCAACACAATCTGCAAGAATAGCGTCCTTGTCGCGTCCTCCGCTCATCTCCTCGCCTTTTCCAAGAATAAGCATCTTGTTTATACCTATTTTTCTCGCAATCGGAGCAAGAGTTTTTTCAGAAACAACAACACTCTTTATTTTAGAAAGATCTCCTTCTGGATTTTCAAACATATCTTCATATAAAAAAGTTGCAGTTGCCATACCAAGCACAGAATCTCCAAGAAACTCAAGCCTTTCATTATTTATATGCTTGCTTGAAGCGTTTTCGTTAGAAAAAGAACGGTGATGAAAAGCCAGATTTAAAAGTTCCAGATTATTGAATTTTATATTAAGGCTTTTACAAAACTCAGAAAGAGCCTTTTTTCTTTCTTCTGAAATATTTGAATTACGAATCTTTCTTTTAATAAACACAACACCCCCCATAAAAAAAATAAACACAGGCTGCTAAGCAAACCTGTGTCCATTCGTTTTATAAAAAACTATAACTGAAAAATTATTTAGATTCTTTTTCAGCTTTGATGAAGTTGTATGCATCACGAACTGTTTCAAATTCGTTTGCTTTTTCATCAGGAATGCTAACGCCAAGCTCCTCTTCGATTGCATAAACCAATTCGTAAGTATCAAGGCTGTCTGCACCGAGATCACCACGGAAAGAAGAATCCAAAGTGATTTTGCTTTCATCGATTTCCAGTTTTTCAGCGATAAGCTTCTGGATTTTGCTGAACAATTCGTCCATTTTTAATCTCCTGTGATTAATTAAGTTAAATTTTCAGAAACTGAAAATTTTCCGTATTGTTAATTCATCCAGACTACTTAACTTCTGGTTTAATTACCTGACGTCCACGGTAGAAACCGCATTTTGGACATACATGATGCTGCAAAACAAGGTTGCCACAGTTCGCACATTCTACCATCTGTGGTGCAACAAGATGCATATTAACACCACGGCGTCTGCGTGTCCGTGCTTTCGAAGTTTTCGCTCTAGGTACTGCCATTTATATAACCTCACTATATGTTTTGTTACTTGTATAACAGACTTAATGTTATATCAGTTCCTGTCTGAATGTCAATTGGATTATACCTGTATTTTTCCATTTGTCAATATTTTTTATGACAATATTACATTTTTTGTCATTTTAACATTCAAATTCTCTGCTATTTCCGATATTTTTTTAAAACCGCCTCGCAAACCACAGGAGGAACCATTCCGCTTATATCTCCGCCAAACTGGGCAAGCTCTTTTATCGAACTAGATTTTACTATTACGTATCTTGTTTCCGTCGGCATAAAAAGAGTTTCAATTTCAGGATTTAAATTGTGGTTTACAAGGGAAAGGTCAAATTCGTACGAAAAATCATTTACATTTCTTATTCCACGAACAAGAACTTTTGCATCGATTTTTCTTGCATATTCAACAACAAGCCTGTCCCATTTATGAACTTCTACATTATGATAAGGCTCTGTCAAAGTTTTAAGCATCAACACACGCTCATCGGCAGTAAAAAGGCTATTTTTGCCAGGATTTTCAGAAACAAGGACATCGATTTTTTCAAAGAGCTTGCTTGCCCTTTCTATTACATTTAAATGTCCATAAGTCGGAGGATCAAAGCTCCCCGGAAAAACTGCAATATTCATGCTTTTCTTTTTATCACGTTTGACGCGAACAGACAAGTGATGTATATTCTTCTCTATGAGAGCAAAAAAACATTTATCCAAGATAGCGATTTTGGCGTTTTCTTTCGTACTAGCAGGTTGCGGCTCAACTCCAATAAAACAGCAGCCAGCAAAAGACGAAAACAAGCCTGTCATCGAAGAAAAAAAAGAAATTCCGCCTGAAAAAGACGAATATCACAAATCTGTCGGAAAACTTACTGTTTCAAAAGACACATTTGAATCAGATAAAGCAGAAATTCTCCGTACTATCGAGATTTTAAAAACGATTATGTCAGATTTTGACTATCAGTCCTGGCTTTTGTATGTGGACAACGAGTCAAAAGCTTATTGGTCAAAACCTGCAAATCTAAAAAAAGCCCAGGGCAAACTGCCTATAAAAGGACTTCAACTCAGAACTCTACAGGATTATTTCAAATACGTATTCGTACCTTCAAGAGCTGGACGAAACATCACAACTATACGCTACGAATCCGAAAATTACATAAAGGCC
Source organism: Treponema sp. UBA785 (assembly GCF_002297065.1). Taxonomy (NCBI): domain Bacteria; kingdom Pseudomonadati; phylum Spirochaetota; class Spirochaetia; order Treponematales; family Treponemataceae; genus Treponema; species Treponema sp. UBA785. The sequence continues at coordinate 25,473 of NZ_DBJD01000070.1, forward strand.
GTTCAGGTTACAAACCAAGCCTCCTCCGAAACTGAAGAAAAATACACAGTTTACTATTATTTCAATAAAATCGGTGGTCATTGGCAGTTGCACCTGCCGGAAATTGACGGATAGCAGGCACTGTCTTTTTTCAAAGAAAAAATAACTTTTATTGATTTTTGTAAATCATTCAACTATAATTTTAAACGTTTGTATAAAAAGTGCCGATTACTAGAATAAGTCCAAGGGGGATCTAATGAAATCTATAAAATATGCAGCAGCTGCAATTCTTACTGCCTTCGTTTTTACAGTCAGCGCACAGACAAGCGCAGACAACGAATCAAACGTTGAAAGCGAATACCTTAGCAGCATCGAAGACGTTGTAATCACAGAACTTGCAACATCAGAAGAAAGGGACAACAAGCTCGTAGCTCTTCAATATCTTGAAAACGCAGTAAACGAAGGACGCACAACTCCTGATATGATGAAAGCTCTTGACGGTCTTGCAGGGGAAGGAATTGCAAGCCAGTCACGGACAAACGGACGACTTATGAACAACTTTCCAGACATTCGCGCAAAAGCTTGCGATATTCTGGCAAATGTAAAAACAGAAGAATCAAAAAATGCGCTTGTAAAGGTTGCTCTTGCAGACAATGAACCTATGGTAATAACAGCTGCAATCCGTGCCCTTGGAGACATTGGAATCAACGACAACGATGAAGTTTCTGAAACAATCGCCTGGGCTCAGAAGAAAAACGCAGTTTTAAACCCGACTTCTTCATTGGCTCTTGAGGTTTTGATTGCCTATGAAAAAATAGCAGATTCAGTTCAGAACAAAGGTCCTATGATTCAGGCTGTAGGCCAGATTGCCACAAACTATCGCTACGTAACTCCAGTTCGTACCCGTGCCCATGAATTGCTAAAGACTTTACAGGGCGCTCCTTCGTCATCAGACAAGAAAAATAACAACGCAAAATAATCAAGAAAAAAGAGAGGCCATCAAAAAAAAATTGAAAAGCCTCTCTTTTTTTATTCAGTTTACCATATTTTTGAGGAATACGTGATTTGAACACGCAACCTTCGGCTCCGGAGGCCGACGCTCTATCCAGTTGAGCTAATTCCTCAGTCTTTTTTTAGAAATACAAGAACAAAAGATATTGATTTCATTCAAAATTGTCAACACAATAACCTGCACAGCCCATTTATAAACCTGGAGGTATCTTATGCAGCCTATAATTCTAGCATCTTCTTCACCAAGACGACAGGAAATTTTAAAACTTATGAACATTCCTTATCAGGTCATAATTCCAAACTGCAAGGAAGAATATCCTGATGATATTGAAATTGAACAGATTCCCGAATTTCTCGCAACAAGAAAAGTAGACGCAGTCATAAGGGCCGCTCCGACAGGAATTGAGTATCCATGGATTTTAGGAGCAGACACCGTAATTGTAAAAAATAAAAAAATCCTAGGAAAACCGGAAAATCAAGAACAAGCCTTTGAATACTTAAAAAGCCTTCAAGGTTCTACGCATAAAGTTATTACAGGAATTTCGCTTTTTAACAGCGAGCTGCACTACATGAGCAACCGTACATCAATCACAAAAGTAACTTTTTCAAGGATGACTGACGAAGAAATAAAATGGTATATAAGCACAGGCGAATGGCATGGAGCAGCCGGAGGTTACAGAATTCAAGGTCTTGCAAGCTGCTTTATCTCTAAAATCGATGGCACAAACAGCTGTGTTATGGGATTGCCTGTCTTTGAACTTTATGATATATTGAAAGAACAGAATTATTCAATTTTCGAATAATCTGCCGGGACTTGCGAACGGACCGTAGGTATTTATTCGCAGGCTCGTAAATCTTCCGGACGCATTATTATGCGCCTCGAGAAAAAGAGTTCGGTGGAAAAAAATTCATCAAAGCATGAATGCTTTTTTTTCCGGTGAAGGAGACACTTTATGGCAGTTGTAACCATGAAGAGTTTGCTTGAATCAGGTGTACATTTCGGTCACCAGGTTAAGCGTTGGGATCCACGCATGAAGAAATATATCTTCGCACAGCGCAATGGTATCCATATCATCGATTTGCAGAAAACAATCGGTGCTATCAAAGACAGCTATGAAGCTGTTCGCAAAGTTGTAACTTCAGGAAAGTCTGTTCTTTTCGTTGGTACAAAAAAACAGGCACAGCAGGCAGTTCAGAAAGAAGCTGAACGCTGCGGAATGTACTATGTAAACAACCGCTGGCTTGGTGGTATGCTTACAAACTTCTCTACAATCAAAAAGTCACTTCAGCGCCTCAAGAAAATCGAAAAGATGGAAATAGACGGCACATTTGACAATCTTACAAAAAAAGAAGTTGCAAATCTTCTCAAAGAAAAAGAAAAGCTTTCAAAAAACCTTGGTGGCATCAAAGAAATGAAAGAACTCCCAGGAATTCTTTTCATCATCGATACACACAAAGAACAGATTGCTGTTGCAGAAGCCCACCGCATGGGTATTCCTATCGTTGCAGTTGTTGACACAAACTGTAACCCAGAAGGAATCGACTACCCTATTCCAGGAAACGATGACGCAATCCGCGCAATTTCTCTCTTCACTTCTATCATTGCAAACGCAGTTGTAGAAGCAAACAACGAGGAAGGTCTTAAAATTATTGAAACTCTTAACGACGATGAAGAAATCGTTACAGACGCTTCAACAAAAAAAGACGATGAAGAAATCGCAGACTACAGCAACTACACTCCTACTGAGCCAAAAGAAGAAGATGTTGCTGACGACGACAGCGATGATGAAGATCTCGCTGAAAAATTTGACAAATAATCAGGGGAATACAAATGGCATCATTTACAGCTGCTGATGTAAAAGCTCTCCGCGAATCAACAGGAGCAGGTATGCTGGACTGCAAAAAAGCTCTCCAGGATGCAAATGGAAGTATCGCAGAAGCTGAAAAAATCTTAAAAGAAAAAGGTCTTGCCGCCATGGCAAAACGTTCTGACCGCGCAACTGGAGAAGGACGTATCGTCATCAAACAGGAAGGCAACAAAATTGCTATGGTTGAAGTTACTTGTGAAACTGACTTTGTAGCAAACAATGCTGATTTTGGCGCAACTGCTGACAAAGCTGCAGAAATCACTCTTGCAGCAGGAACAGATGAAATCACAGCTGAGCATAAAGCAATCATCGACACAATTGCTATTAAATTCCGCGAAAACATGGCTGTACGCCGTTCTGCTTTCGTTGAAGTTGGAGCAAATGCTGTTGCTGGAACTTATGTTCACTCAGACAAAAAAACAGGTGCGATTGTAGTTGTTGAAGGCTCAACATCTGACGAAGTAAAAGCATTCGCAAAAGACTGCTGCCTTCATCTTGCGGCATTTACACCTACTTACATCACAAAAGATGAAGTACCACAGAGTTACATCGACGAGCAGAAAGAAATTTTTGCCGCACAGATGAACGCTGATGAAAAAATGGCTTCAAAACCACAGAATGTAAAAGACGGCATCCTTAACGGAAAAATCAACAAGCTTCTTGCAGAAAGCTGTTTCGTTGACCAGCCTTTCGTAAAGGACGACAAAGTTACAGTTGCTAAAAAACTTGAAGAAGTTGGAAAGGCAGTTGGTGCAAAACTTTCATTTGGAAAGATTGTTCTTTTCGTTCTCGGTAAATAATTTTTACTGATTAAAAGCGGTTGGATTTTTCTAACCGCTTTTAGTTTTATCAACTAAAATATGGATTCGTGCCTGTTTGGCATGCCGCAACTGCGGTTTTATGGGAGAAATCACTATGGCATTTGACGCTAAAGCAAAAATGGAAAAAACGCTTGAAGGAATTAAAAACGAAATGAACACAATCCGCACGGGTCGTGCTTCTGCCGCTATGTTTGACAAAGTTCGTGTAGATTATTACGGACAGAAATCACCTCTCAATCAGGTTGCTCAGATTTCAATTCCAGAAGCCCGCACTGTTGTAATTTCTCCATTTGATAAAAGCCTTATTTCTGATATTGAAAAAGCAATTTTAGTTGCAGACCTTGGATTAAATCCTTCAAACGATGGAAAAGTAATCCGCATATCAATTCCTGCATTGACTGCCGACCGCAGAAAAGAACTGGTAAAGCAGGCAAAATCAATGGCAGAAAACTACAAAACGACAATCCGCAATGTTCGCCGCGATGGAAATGATGATTTGAAGAAACAGCAGAAAGCCGGAGAAATCACAGAAGATCAGCTCAAAAAAGAAACTGACGATCTTCAGAAGCTCACTGACAAATATATTGCTGAAATTCAGACAGTCTGCGATGCAAAGGAAAAGGAAATTCTTGCTTAATTTTTAGCAGCTCAAAATTCTGATGAATATTGAAGAAATTAAAGCCGGCGGACTTCCAGCTCATGTCGCAATAATCATGGATGGAAACGGACGCTGGGCAAAACAAAGAGGTTTAGCACGCTCTCAAGGCCATAAGGAAGGCTTGAATTCTGCAAAAAGAATAGTAGCTCAAGCCGCATCTTTGGGAATAAAATATATAACTTTATATACTTTCTCAACAGAAAACTGGAAGAGGACGCAGGAAGAAGTCGGCTATCTTATGACTCTCATAAAAGGCCATCTTCGTGCAGAATTCCAGTTTTATAAAGACAATGGCATTAAAATTGAGCACATTGGCGATTTAAGCGGACTCCCAAAAGATGTTCAAAAAGAAATTCTAAATGCAAAAAAAGATACAGAACATTTTACAGGAACAACCTGTGTTCTAGCCATAAATTATGGCAGCCGCGATGAGATTGTCCGCGGAATAAAAAAACTTGTAGAAAATAACGTAAAACCAGAAGATATTACAGAAAAACTTATTTCAGATTCTCTGGATATAAAAGCTCTGCCAGATGTTGATCTAATGATTAGAACAGGTGGCGAAGAACGGCTCAGCAATTTTCTGCTTTGGCAATGTGCTTATGCAGAATTTCTTTTTACCGACACGCTTTGGCCCGATTACACAGAAAATGAATTTATAGAAGATATAATCAAATTTCAAAAACGTAATAGAAGATTTGGCGCAGTTCCAGATCAAAAGTAAACAGGGGAATTTATGAATCGTAAAGTCGTTTCGAGACTTGGAATTTTTTTTATAGGAGTACCTCTTATAATCATGCTGATTCTGTTGAATCAGATGAATCACCTTGCAATCCATATTGTTGTGACAGCGGTTTCGGTTGTTGCAGCCTGCGAATTTTATCATATTCTTGGCCATAATTTTAAATTACAGAACAAACTGCTTGTAATAATTCTTGCAGGAGTTATAAATCTTGCAATGCTTTTGCGCGCAGTTTTTGAATTTGACATTTCTTATGTTGATTTTGTATTTGTGCTCGCAATTTTAATAAGTCTTGCAGTCGAAGTTATTTTGAACAAGACTTTTGAAAATTCAAACAGCCATATAATTACATCGATTTCAATTATTACGTACGCCGGATATTTGCTGACTTTTTTAACACGCATGACATTTCTTAAACATTCACGCCCAGTTTTGATCATGTTTTTGACAATGGTATTCTTTTGCGACTCTTTGGCATGGTTTTTTGGCGTGCTTTTTGGCAAAAACAACAAGGGCTTTATAAAAGCAAGTCCAAATAAAAGCATTGCCGGCTTCTGCGGCGGAATTTTTGGTTCAATTTTGAGCGGAATTTTGAGCTGGTTCTTGTGGAAAAACATTTTTACAGGTTCTGCCGCAAAATTGGTTCTTTTAGGCGCTTTAATTTCAATCACTTCAATTCTTGGAGATTTGGTTGAATCTGTTCTAAAACGCTCTGCAGACTGCAAGGATTCAGGTTCAATAATTCCTGGCCGTGGCGGAATTCTCGATTCAATTGACAGCATCGTTTTTTCAGCTCCTGTATTCTATTTTACAATTACGCATATTTACCCTGCCCTTTTGCAATAAAAAGGACTTTTGTCTGCTTTTTCAGATAATTTTGAAGGAAGGAATATGAAAAAAATTCTCGTCTTAGGCTGCACAGGTTCAATCGGAACAAGCACTATCGATATTTTAAAAAATCATAAAGACCGTTTTGACTGTTGCGGTCTTACAGCAAACAAAAACAAAGAAAAGCTCGAAGAGATTGCAAATTTTTTTGAATGTTCATATTCGCTGACAAGCGAGGAAGGAACAGAAGGAATAAAAAAACTCATAGAAAAAACAAAACCTGATATTGTCGTAAACGGAATTGCAGGAAGCGCAGGGCTTGTTCCAAGTATTTTGGTTTTAGAAGCTGGAATTGACCTTGCTCTTGCCAACAAAGAATCTGTCGTCATGGCAGGTCCTGTTATTTTTGAAATGGCAAAAAAAAGCGGCAGCAGGATTCTTCCGGTAGACAGCGAACACTCGGCAATTTTTACCCTTCTTAACAATTGTGGCGGCTCTAAAAATGTAGGACAACTTATAATTACTGCAAGCGGAGGACCTTTTAGAACATGGCCATCTGAAAAAATTGCAAATGCAACTCTAAAAGACGCGCTAAAACATCCGACCTGGAACATGGGAACAAAAATTACAGTTGACTCTGCAACATTGGGAAACAAGGGGCTTGAAGTTATTGAAGCAAAACGGCTCTTTGGATTTGACACAAAGCAGATAGAAGTAGTTGTCCATCCGGAAAGCATAATTCACTCTCTTGTAAGAACAAACGATGGAATTGTTTATGCCCAGTTAAGCGAGCCGGACATGAAGCATCCGATTATTCAGGCGCTTGACTGGCCGGAAGTAAAGCATAATTTTATGAAACCTTTTGACCTTACAGACACTGCAACAAGTTCAAGAACCTTAACTTTCGAAAAACCAAGAATGGACGATTTTCCTCTTTTAAAGCTTGCATTTAAGGCGGCAGAAAAAGACAACAGTCATCCGATTGCTTTTAATGCGGCAAATGAAATAGCAGCCTGGGCATTTATTGACGGGAAAATCCGTTTTGAAAAAATTGCAAAGATTGTTGAAAAAGTTATGGAAAATGAAGATGAATGGAACAGTCCTGTCCGCGACACAAAGGATATTTTTGAAGCAGACAGCATGGCACGTTTAATTGCAAAAAAACTGGTATAAAAAATGCTGTTAAAAATAGTTTATGGTCTTATAATTCTTGGAGTTATTGTTTTTCTGCATGAAGGCGGTCATTTTTTGGCTGCAATCTTGTGCGGAGTTAAGGTCGAAGCGTTTTCGATCGGAATGGGTCCTGTACTTTTACACAAAAAAATTAAAAACATAGATTGGAGGATCTCGCTTTTGCCTCTCGGCGGATATTGCTCAATGAAAGGCGAAAATGATTTTTCGGACGAGAATTCTTCTTGTGATTTTGTTGAATATGACAAAGACTCGTTTTACGGAGTTTCGCCATTAAAACGTGCGGCAATCGCTTTTGCAGGTCCTCTGGCAAACCTTCTTCTGACTTTTTTTTCATTTTTTATTGTTGCCCTTGTAGGTTTTACATATTGGTCTGCTTCCAGCAAAATTACTCTGGCAAATGAAGTTTATCCGGAAATTGTTTCTCCGGCCGCCGAAGCAGGTCTTTGCAGCGGAGATGAAATAACTCAAATTAATTCTGAAAAAATAAACGATTTTTCTGAACTTTACGAGTTTGTTGCAACTCATCCCGATGAGGATTTAAAAGTCAAAGTCTTGAGAAACGGAATTCAAATGGATTTTTTGGTTCATTCACAACTTGACAGACAAACCGGCGCAGGAAAAATCGGCGTAATAAGCATACCTGAAACAAGCGCCAAGAGAGAAGCAAAACGCTATGGATTTTTTGGAGCGATTGTTCAAGGCGGAAAAGAAACATGGAAAATTTTCAGGGCATCTTTGACGGGAATTGCAAGTCTTTTTAAAGGCGTAAAAATTACGCAGGCAGTAAGCGGACCTGCCTCAATTACGACAATGCTTGGAGAAACAGTAAAAGAAAGTTTTTCCGCCGGTTTTAGGACAGGCCTTTCCTCCGTTTTGAATTTTGTCGCATTAATCAGCATTTCGCTTTTTATAATGAATCTTTTGCCAATTCCAGTTTTGGACGGCGGATTGATTTTTTTCTCGCTCATAGAAGCAATTTTCCGTATCCGTATTTCACCAAAAGTTCGTTATCGTGTACAATATGTTGGACTTGCCTTTATTGCTTTTTTATTTGTAATTGCGGTTATAGGCGACTTCAATTATTTTATGAGAACTGCAAGATAAACCTAAGAAAATTTTGAGGATTTCGATGAAAAACAAAAGAATTTGCGTTTCAATTTTATTCACTTTTTTTGCCGGGGCATTAATTTTTGCGCAGAGCCATGTTTCGACCCAGGCGCATGACTCTACAGTTACAGGGCTTGCTGTCCTAGAAGCTTCCGAAAGTGAACAAAATACAGTCTTTAGCGTCGGACAAGACGGTTTTATAATTAAATGGACAGAAGATTCTTTGGGTGAACACTATCAGGTTACAGACCTTGCAATAAAAATGGTTGCAAGAAGTCCGAACGGAAACGATATTGCAATTTACGAAACGGACGGCGCCGCAACAAATATGGTAAGCGTATGGAATTTTAAAACCCTTACAAGAAAATGCGCATTTACATTCGGAACACCAATCACTTCTCTTTCTTATTCTGCGAAAGGAACTTACGTTTTGTGCGGAACTGCAAGCGCAAAAGGAACTTATTTTTTAAATACGCAGAACAACACAATCACTTCAAAAAAACTAAAGGAAAGCACAGGACCTGTGAGCATGGTTATAACTAGCAATTCTGAAAATTCGGCCGTCGCATATTCTCCGACAGGCTCTTTAAGCTATTACAATATACGCAACGGCGAAAAAAAGGCGAAATTTTCTACAGAACCAGGTTTAAGCCAGGCTTGCATGTTCAACAACAATGTTTTTCTTGCAGGATATAAAGACGGAAGCATCTATGTAATTCAGGCAGTAACAGGAAAAACACTTGAAAAATTTTCAATTGCGGGAAAAGAGCCTGTTATTTTCAGTTCAAACAGTTATGAAAATCTTTATTACATTGTAAATGAAAAAAGACAATTTAAAATGTACCTTATAAAAAACGACAGAAATAAAGATGTAATTGCCCCACAGCTTATCCGGACATTTACCGGTTTAAAAAACGATGAATCTATCGTCTGCGCAGATATTACAGCTTCTGGAACAATATTTGCCGGAACAAACCAGGGAAATCTGTATAAATTCGACAACTCGATTGCCGAACGCGTCGATGTTCTTCAGTCTATGAGCGACAACATGTATAATCATATATACGATGTAGCCTCTGCCGGAGAAAATTTTTATTTTCTGACGCCTTCATCAATCGTTCTTTCTTCTTACGACAACGGCGTTGTAGACTTAAAGGGAACCAATCCCGGACATACGAATATAATCTCTTACAACGAAGCTGGCGTAATTCTTTGGACAAAAGATTCAAGAAAAGCAGTTCAGTTTTTTGATTTTACAACAGGAACGGCTTCTGCAATCTTTACTCCGGAAAATAATCTAAAATCTTTAAAGCTCTACGGAAATTATCTTTTATCAATAGAAGGAAGCTCTACTGTAAACCGCTATTCGATAGAATCAAAGACAAAGGAAAACCTTTACAATGGAGCAGGAATTCAAGACGCGCTCCTTTATAACGAAACAGACCTTTATGTAGCAAAGACTTCTGCAACAACTCCGGCAGTTCCGCTTTTATACGTAAATACAAAAACTAAAGAAACTGTTCCACTTAATTTGAAAGGAAACGTAGCATACGCGCTTTCTTTCGACCCTTCTGTTGCAAAACCGGAAATCTACGGAATTATAATCGGAACTGACTCACAGAACAGACCTCTTACATCTGTTTTTTCTTATAATCCGGAAACAAAATATTCAAAGCACTTGCTTGAAGAACATTCAGAAGATCCGAATGCAATCTGTTACCTGTCTTATCCTGTTTTATACACGAACATGGGCAAATCAAGAATTCGCTCCTATAACCTAATGGCAAAGCGAAATTTTGAATACAAACGATCTGCCTCCCTGCCTGTAAAAATTGCAAAAAACAGAACTAGGCTTGTTGTTTTGAACAAAGACGGTTCTGTAAGCTGGTACAATCCTGATATGAATGCAGTTATTGCCGACTGGTATCTGACCATAAACGGCGAATGGTTTGAATTTTAATAAAAAAGCCTCTCTGAATTAACAGAAAGGCGCGAAAAATAGTCTTTTATTTGGAAGAAAAATTCTAGCCCGGATCGTCACGGAAAGACCGCAGGAACCGGCATTTTGCCGGTTCCGAGGACTTGCAGAAAGAGCCGGACGCGGGCAGGGAATGCGCTTTCCTCAAAAAAAATTTAAAGTTTTATTCCACAGCCGCGCAAAAGCGCTTCTTTGTAGACTTTCTCATACTGACGGCAGCTTTTTGTCCACGTAAAGTCCTGCTCCATTGCACGTTTTTGCATTTGCCTGATGTGATCTTTTTTGTTGTAATAAGCATAAACCGCCCAGCCTACAGTGTCATAAACTGCCTGCGGAGTAAGATTATCGAACATAAAGCCAGTTCCTTCACCAGTCTGCTCATTGTAATTTTGGACAGTATCCGCAAGACCGCCCGTGCGACGAACAATTGGAAGAGTTCCGTAAAGCTCTGAGTAAAGCTGATTAAGCCCGCAAGGCTCGTACTGGCTTGGCATGAGAAAAAAATCGGCCCCGGCTTCGATTAAATGGCTGAGTTTTTCGTTGTAACCAATTTTTGCACGGAAATTTGGAAGTTTTCCCTGAAGCGAATTGATTTCGTCTTCTGCCCAGCGCTCACCGCTTCCCAAAAGAACGACCTGGACATCTAAGGATCTACAAATTCCCCACAAGCATCCGTAATTTGGCGCAATAACTTCTGCAATCCCCTTTTGGCTTACAAGGCGGCCAATCATGGCAATTACAGGAACATCATCCCTTTCTGGAAGTCCAAAATACTGCTGCAGGGCTTTTTTACATTCGGCTTTTCCGGACATATCCTTTGAAGAAAAATTCGCAGGAAGAGCGGCATCTTTTTCAGGATTCCAAATTTCTGTATCAACTCCATTTACAATACCCTTCACAACATCGCTTCTGACGCGCAACAAGCCGTCAAGCCCAAATCCGCCTTCTGGAGTCTGGATTTCGCGCGCATATGTCGGACTTACTGTCGTTACCATGTCGGCAGAAGAAATTCCGGCCTGCAAAAAGTTAATTGCGCCGTTTCGTTCAAATCCTGCCCCATAGTAAAGATTCCAGTCAATTCCTAAATCGTTGAATTTGTCTTTTCCGTAAACACCCTGATAGCCCATATTATGAATCGTAAAGACAGACGCTGTTTTTTTAAATGCTTCCTGTGTACGGCAAACATGCTTTACAAGAACTGGAGCGAGGGCTGCCGACCAGTCGTGGGCATGGACAATATCCGGAAACCATCCCAATTTGTTGCAAACCTGAAGAGCGCCGTGGCACAAAAGGCTGAACCGATACGGGTTGTCAAAAAAATCAGGCTCGGACTTTGTTCCATAAACTCCATCGCGCCCAAAACAGTTTTCATGGTCCAGAAAATACACGTTTACTTTTTCAAAACCAGGAAGAGTTGTCGTATAGACTGCTGTCCATTCCTGGCCTGTTCCGACTGGAACTCCGAGAGGACCTTCGAGCTTTTGAAGTTTTTTTCGGTCGATTTTATAGTAGCGCGGCATTACGATTTTTACATCGTGGCCGAGTTTGCTCAAACTGCCTGCAAGAGCCGAAACAGCGTCTGCCAGTCCGCCAGTTTTTGCAAAAGGAACCGCTTCTGCACTTACCATTAAGATTTTCATTTTCACATCTCCCATAATAAGAAAATTTGCAACTCAAACTTTTAAAGATAAAAACAGACGCCATTTTCGTCTGTTTTTATCTTGTCTCCTATTTAGCCGCTGCGATAAAGGCTTTTTCAGAATTGACAATAGTTTTTTCGCTTACGCAATATGCAAGACGGAAATAGCCTTTTTTTCCAAAACCGTTTCCTGGAGCACTCAAAATAAAAAATTTTTTTAAATAATCGCAGAATGCGCTATCGTCATCATTCCATCGGGAAGGAACTTTTACAAAAAGATAGAACGCTCCCTGAGGACGGCAATATTCAAATCCAGCCTTGTCCAAAATTGCCATTAAAAGGTCGCGACGACGGGCATAAGAAGAATAATCGACTTTTGCATTCCATGATTTTGCAACAACTTTCTGAAAAAACGCAGGCGCATTTACACAGCCTAAAGTGCGGAGGCAGAAAGTGCAGGCAGAAATAAATTCATCAGAATCCTCACATTTTGGATTTACAGCAATATATCCGATTCTCTCGCCTGGAATCGAAAGGTCTTTTGCGAAACTTGAAACAACTACAGCGTTTTCGTACTTTGGAAATACCGGCGGAACTTTTGCTCCATCATAAACAATCGCACGATAAGGCTCATCGCAGATAAGACAAGGCATTCTTCCGCAAGAATTTCCATGTTTTTTAAGAGCGGCCGCAAGTTCTTCAATATCGCTTTCAGAATAAATTTTCCCGGTCGGATTATTCGGTGTATTGATTAAAACAGCCGCGGTTTTTAGAGAAAGCATTTTTTCGATTGCAGGAACATCAAGCGAAAAATCAGATTTTGAAGGAACTTCAATCAATTTTCCGCCGAAATTTGCGACATAGTGCCTGTATTCCGCAAAAAAAGGAGCAGGAACAATCACTTCATCGCCCAAACTTAAAATCGACTTAAAAACGCAGTTTAGAGCGCTCGCCGCTCCCACAGTCATTACGATATTTTTTTCTTCGAGTTTAACAGTCTGTTCGCCACTCACCTTTTCTGCCATTGCAAGCCTTGTCTCAGGATAGCCGGCATTTGGCATATAGCCGTGGCAGCCATGCGTTGTGTCTTTTGCAACTTCTAAAATTGCATCAACAACTTCTTTTGGAGGATCCAAATCAGGATTTCCGAGCGAAAAATCAAAAACGTTGTCATCGCCATACTCTTTTTTTAGAAGAATTCCTTCCTCAAACATTTTTCTTATTACAGAGGCGCCTTTTGAATTTATTGTTTCTTTTATTTTTGGAGCTATCATAGTGGAAGCATTATAGCACAAAACACAAGAATTTTGTAACTTATTGAGAAAAATGAAGTTTTTTGTTATATTCGCAAGAAGAAGCATGCGCCGTACCAGCGATGATTTTATGGGAGCCTTATGAAAAAATCTTTTCTTTTTAGAACAATTTTTGCCTTTGCCGCCTTATTTTCTGTCCAGGCAGAAATTTTCAATTCAAAACTTTCTTCTGACGAAAAGCAAAAACTCGAAACCGGCGAAGTTTTAATCAGAAACATAAATTCAATGAAAGACGTTTGCGTCAAGCAAAACGATTCTTCTTCAAGAATTTTGGCAACAATGAAAAAACTTGATCCATCTTTTGTTGCAGAAGTAATTCAAATCCGTCCAGTCGAAGGAAACGAAAATTTAATCGAAGAAATAGACTCGGCTTTGTGCAACATCGGTGATTACGTAGGAATTCCTTATTTTTCTGACAGGCAGCAAAAATGGTACGAACTGTATTCTTCTGCCGAAATAAAAAAGATTACCGAAGAAGAAAAAAATAAACAGATTGACTGCATTCTCGAAATGTCGCTTTTCGGAAAATTCAACTCACAGATAAACGTAACAAAAGATGAAAATTTTTATTTTTATGAACTTAAGAACATGGAAAACCTGATTTACCACGAAAAATTTACCGCGGTAAAATCGAAAAAAATGGTTTCATGCATTACAGTTTTCCGCGACGGCGACAACTGGATTCTTTATGCAATCGGCGGAGTTGACGTTCCAAAGCTTTGGTTCTTAAAAGACAGAATCGAAACTTCCTTTATGAACAGAATTAAAACTTTCTGCAACTTTATTTTCTCAAAAATCTAATTGAGCTTAAAAAATGGAAAAAATCACTGTAATTCCAGAAAAAATGGTCTTTGGCGGAAGCTGTCTTGCAAAAGCAAACGGAAAAAACGTATTCATTCCGTACGCAATTCCAGGAGAAAAAATTGAAGTTTCGATAAAAAAAACTTTCCGCGATTACGATATTGCAGAAATTGAAAAAGTTATCGAGCCTTCAGTTCACCGTCAGCTGCCTTTTTGCCCTCTTTACGGAAAATGCGGCGGCTGCAACATGCAGCACATTGATATTGATTTTCAGCGCGAGCTACGGAAACAAATGCTTGCAGACTGTTTTGAACGGGAAGGAATAAAAGTTCCAGAAATTGAAACGATCTCTGGAGAACCGGCAAATTACCGTTCAAGAATCCAGCTTACCGACGGCGGATTTAACGAAAAGCAGACAAACAATATTCTTAAGCTCGACTTCTGCCCGATTGCAACCGACGAAATAAATTCTTACCTTAAAAATGTAACACAAGAACAAAGACCTTTAGGGCGAGTTCATTTTTTTGGAGACAAAAGAATTGTTCCGTCTGCGCAAAATGAATACGACCATCTTGTAATTGCAGATGAAACAAAAAAAGAGCTCTGGGCTTCAAAACAAGTCGGAAAATCAAGAAAAAAGGCAAAAAACAAAGTAAGGCGGCGTTTTGCAGGCACGCTGGCCGACACAAAAAACAACTGCACTGTCTGCATTTCAGGAAAACAAATTGAATTTGATGTGCAGGGATTTTTTCAGTCGAATATGGACGTCCTCGAAAAAACAATAAAGGCTGTAACGTTCAATATGGGCGGAGAAAATGTTCTTGACATGTACTGCGGAGCTGGAACTTTTTCGGTTTTTCTTGCGGATATTTTTAAAAAGACAACCTTGGTCGAGCACAACAGGGACGCGCTTGTCCACGCAGAAGTTAACATGGCAGGAAAAGCGCACGAAACTTACGGCTTGAGCGGAAGCCGCTGGGTCAAAGAAAACGCGCCGATGATTCTTGAAAAAAACGGACCTTTTGACGCAGTTGTAATCGATCCGCCGCGCTCAGGAATGGAAAAAGATGTATGTTCCTGGCTTTGCAAAAACAAGACAGCCCAAATAAGAAGCATTTCCTGCGATCCGGCAACACAGGCACGCGACGCATCTTATTTGATAAAATCCGGCTACAAACTGACAAAACTCTACCTGCTCGACTTTTATCCGCAGACTTCCCATATAGAAAGCCTTGCATATTTTGAGTTTGTTTAATCCGGCTGATAAAATAAATATGAATAAAAAAAAATCGTCAAAAAAAATAAGCATTTTTCTTTTTCTGATTATATTTTCTTCAGAAAAGTTTTTTTCGCAGACCGCGCTTTATCAAACAGATTTGTCAACATTGACTCCGTCCTGGCAAACTGTTATTGGAGGCGAAATTGTCGCTCCTCCGGTCGAAACTTCCTATGGTTTTGCAGCAGTAACGGACGGCAGAATAATAAGCGCCTTTACCCAAAAAGGCGTAATTCTCTGGCAAAAAAGCATAAAAGGCAAAAGCGAAAGATTTTTTTCTTCATGGAACGATTTTTTAATTGCAGTTACGGATAAATCCGTCTTAAACTTTATAAATCCAGGCGGAACTTTTCTTTGGAGCGTAGACTGCGGTTTTGAAATAACACAGAATCCCTTTGTTGGACGTGATGGAAGAATTTTTGTACAAGGCAAAAAAAATATTGCCTGCTACGGATTAAAAGGAAGCCAAAAATGGAAACTTGAGCTGAAAGAAAATGCTGTTTTTTCGACAAGCGAGCTCCCAGACGGAAGCCTTGTTTTCTTCTTTGATCAGACAGACGACGGAAAAACACACGGTTTCAGGCTCAGTCCGTTTGGAGAAGTTTTGGAAGAAATCACTTTTGCAGGCAAAATTTCAGCAAAATCATCCTGTTCCGACGGAATTTTAATGGCGTTTGAAGACGGCTCCGCAGGACTTTTTGCAGAAAGCAAAACAAATTCTGTTTCAAAATGGGTTTTAAAAGGCGAAACCCAAAATTCACCAGTAAAAAAAATAATCTGCGGTCAAAAAACTTCCGCGCTTCTTTATAACAAAGGCACAGAACTAAAAATTAAAACCGTAGAAAATTCAACCGGCCGCCTTATTTCTGAATTTTCCGGCGGAATTATGAGCCTTTTTGATGCAGTTTTTTTGCGGCCGACAGCCAGAGGATTTTTTATAAGCAGCAGCTTTAAAGCAATTGAATTTGACGAAAGCGGAAACATTTTTTGGGAAGCAAAACTGCCTTCTAAAGCAACATGGAATTTCGTCACATATACAAGTTCAAACCAACTTTTTTTGTGCATGAAAAACTGGGTTTTAAATGCTTTTGTCATGTCCCAGAGCGTCGGAAACAAAAAAATCGTGAGCCAGACAAAAAAAACATATACAGTTCCTTCAAAAAATATTCAGAGTTTTGACGGAATAGTTTATTCTCCGGTTCCGCTTTCGCGAATTGAAGAAATTCAGGCAGCCTTTCAAAAAAAAGATTTCTTTCAAAAAGAAAAAACTATGACCGAAGAACTTCAGGAACTTTCACAGTCCTATCTTTCCGAGCTTCTTGAAAAAAACAGAAATCCGCACGAAGACAAGTCGTTTTATTCAAGCAACCCTATTTATACACAGAAATTTCTAGAGGCAATGAGCTATACCGAATCAAACATTTTTGTTTCAGATTTTGCAAATTTTCTTGAACTTGAAGAAGATCCTTTTTTGCTAAACATTTTGGTTCAGAATTCTGCAAATCTTGGCTATGACGAAAGCGGACAGATTTTAAAGGCCTACGAAATTGTTATAGAAAAAAAACTTCAAAAAAAAGATGTAAAGCTTGCAAAGCTTCTGTGCGATTCAACTTACAAAATCGTTGCCTTTACGGGCAGACCGGCGCTCTACCGCCAGGGAAAACAGATTCTTTCAAATTTCATGACAGACCGTTTTGACAGACAAGTGCGAAACTATGCAGGCGAAACTTTTACAAAAATTCTTAAACTTGAACTTTAACGCGTGAAAAATCATAATCTTTGTGATAAAATATTCAAAAATCTTTATTTTGCAGACAGCGTCTTCATAACTGAATTTGGAGGAATTTTATGAAATTATCCAGGGGAATTTTTACAGTCGCTTTGGCTCTTGTATTTTGCGCAAACTCTTTTTCATTGGAAGTTGATGAAAAAGAACTTGAAACAGTTTCTACACAGCCAGTTGTTTTTGAAAACTACAACGGACCTCATTCTGTCATAAATTCTGCGGCAGAAATTGCAGGAATCGGAACTGACCTTGGAAAAATTATTGCAGACAATCCCGAAACTCCAAAAAATGCTGGCTCTTCGCTGCGTTACCAAATTATTCATGCTGTCAATTCAGAGGAAAAAGGCAAATTTGATGCGGATATTTTTGTAATCGGAAGCTCTTCTACAATTGACCACATCAAAAATATAAGAAGAATTATTTCAGCATATCTTTCAAAAGCCTATGGATATTCTTCCGACGACGCGCAGACAGTCGCAACATTCGTAACTGTTTACAACGCAGTTTACCGCGGAAACACTGATTATTTCAATTTAAAATACAAAAAAATCGTTACAGACAATCTGACGGCAGAAAAAGCAGGCATTGCCCTCAACTACCGCGACTGGCCGGGAAAAACCCAGATTGTAATTCCTCTTGCAGACGTAAATGGCGGCTTGAGCACAGTTGACACCTCAGTAATTTCGGACAAAAAAGTCGTTCAGTCTATGCAGGAAGACGAAGACAAGGGAGTCGACTCCAGAAAACAGATGGTAAACATTAAGGAACGAGAGGCAGACAACGCCCAGGAAAAGGCAAACGATGCCCAAAAAAAAGCAGTTGAAGAATCTGCAAAATTAAAAGAAGAACAGAAAAAAGCAGAAACTGCAAAAACTGAAGCCCAGAACGCGCAAAAAGAAGCAGAACAGGCTCAGAAAAAGGCAGAAGAAAATCCGGAAGACAAGCAGGCTCAGAAAGAAGCCGAAGAAAAGCGTCAGGAAGCAGAACAAAAACAGGAAGAAGCAGTTCAGCAGGAACAGAAAGCTCAGGAACAGTCAGAAAAAGCTCAAGAAGCGAAAGACGAAGCAGCCCAGGCTCAGGCCGCCGCAGACACAAAACGCACAGAAGCACAGACAGAACGCACTTCTATCGCGCAAGACCAGCAGACTATTGTCCGGGAACAGACAAAAAATCAAAATGCGGCTGGCGTTTACGGCCTAAAATCAGTTGACGAGCTCGGAATTCTTTCAACCCTCGTAAAACTTAATGCAGAAACAGGAACTGTAATAAAAGAATCTCCAGTAACTGTAATCAGAAGCCGGACAATTTTTGAAACACAGGCCGGATACATTGCAATTGCAGGAACTTCTCTCGGAAACGGAGCCGTAAAACTTGTTGTTCTTGACAAGGAAAATATGGAAATCGTAAAAGAAAGCAATGAAACTATTGCTGAAAATTCAGTTCTTGTAAGCGATGGCTCAAATTTCTATTGTATAATTCAAGACGGAAAAAACTTTGTAACAGGAAAATTCAACGAAAACGCGGAGAATCTTTTAAAATCACAGGTAAATGTAAAGCCTGCAACTCCGCTTACAATAACACAGAACGGAATTCTTGCAACATCAAGTTCAAACATTCCGGTTTTGCTTAATACGAAAGATCTTTCACAGATTAAAAATTAGAAAAAATGAATTTTGCTTTTAAGAAAAATTTTATCTTCTTCATTTTATTGGCTTTTTCAGTTCTATCAGTTCAGGCAAGCGGAAAAAGAGACAAACTTTTTGAGACTGTCGAGACAGGAACTGAAAAAGAAATAAAAACTGCGCTCAAAAAAAATCCGGATTACGCAAATATAAAACGCGGAAAAGAAAAAGAAAGCCTTTTAATGAGCGCATTAAAAGAAGACCGCAGTCTTTCTGTCATCAATATTCTGCTAAAATACGGAGCAGATCCAATGCAAAAAGATGCGGAAAAACGAAATTCTATAATGTATGCGGCAAAATATTCATCTTCTCCAGAAGTTTTAGAAAGACTTATAAAGGACAATTCACTTTTTAATTTTTCCAGACGAAAAAAAATTCTAAAAACCGACAAAAACGGAAAAAATGCTTTCGACTATGTACAAGAAAATTCTTCGCCGAACGATATGATTGAAGTTTTGCGGAAATTTATAAAAGAAAAAACTGAAAAATCAGAAGAAAATGAACAGATTTTGG
Organism: Treponema sp. UBA785; assembly: GCF_002297065.1. Classification (NCBI taxonomy): domain Bacteria; kingdom Pseudomonadati; phylum Spirochaetota; class Spirochaetia; order Treponematales; family Treponemataceae; genus Treponema; species Treponema sp. UBA785. Next base: position 44,669 of record NZ_DBJD01000070.1, read on the forward strand.
AAGAAGTTCAAAAAGAACAGGAAGAAACACAAATTCCCCAAAATATAAAAACAGAAGAAACTGTTTTGGAAAATAAAAAAGAAGAAGCAAAAATAGAAGAAAAAACAGAAAATCCAAAACTGCCTGCGCCGGAAGAAAACGCGGAAAATAAAAAAAATGAGAAAAATGACAGTGCAGAAGACGTAGCATTGAATTCTATTATGCAGAACGGAAACGAAGATGAAACTTTAACTTCTGCGCCGCAAAAAGAAGATGAAACAACTTCTACAGAAAAAATGCCGGAGTTTGAAAGAAAAATTGAAATCTCTCCATACGAAAAAACTAACCTTTTCGATTATGCGCTGGAAAACGACGGCAATGAAGTTCCGCAAAAAAGCAGTCCATCTATTTTAAGAACTTTTATAGAAAATCCGGACGAAAAGGACAGCGAAGGACGGACAAAACTTATGAATGCCGCCAAACAAGGAGATTTAAATCTTACAGAAGATTTGATTTTTTCAAAAGCAAATATAAATGCAAAGGACAATGACGGCTGGACTGCGCTAATGTTTGCCTCAAGATTTTCTGAAAACGACAAGGTTGTAGAGAAACTTATAAAAAATGGAGCCGACATAAAGGCAAAAAACAATTACGGTGTAAGTTCGTTAAAACTGGCATCTAGTTTTTCAAAAAATTCAAAAATCGTTTCGCAGCTGCTTTCGGGCTATGAGATTTCTGACAGCGAAGTTCGTTCATCTTTTATAACCGCAATAACAGAGGAATCTCCTTCTCAAATACTGGATGCCTTTTTTGAATATGGACTTCCAGTAAATTCTTTTTATGACGGAAAAACTCCGCTTATGTACGCGGCAGAATTCTGCAAAGATACAAAAATAATTCAATGGCTCTTGTCAAACGGAGCAAAAATCAGCTACAAGACAGATTCGGGAATGACAGCCTTTGATTTTGCAAAGAAAAACAAAAAATTAAAGCGCGATTCCATTTTCTGGAGTTTGGAAAATTTCTAAAAAAATTATTTAAAACAATTTTGGAGCAAACAATGAGAATTACCGGCGGCAAATTAAAAGGAAGAATAATAAAGTGTCCAGACGGAATAATCCGCCCGGCAATGGACAGAATGAGAGAATCTGTTTTTGCCGTTATTGGCGATTTAACCGGAAAAAGCTGGCTAGATTTGTTCAGCGGTTCGGGAACTATCGCAATCGAAGCGGCAAGCCGAGGAGCAACCGAAGTTCAGCTTTGCGAAAAAGACAAAATCAAAATAAAGACGGTTTTAGACAATGTTTCCGTAACAGAAAAAGAATGCGGAGTAAAAATCGGCTGCCACTTTATGGCAGTAGAACTTTTTTTAAAGCGCTGCCACGATAAATTCGACTTCATATTTTTTGACCCGCCTTTTCCATACAAATTCAGAAAAGATTTAATAAAATCAGTAGATAAATATTCACTTTTAAATCCAAACGGAACCGTTTTAATCCACTACCCCGAAGAAGATCCTCTTCCAGAGAAAATCGGAAACCTCGTCCTAAAAGACAAGCGCGTTTACGGACGCTCACTCGTCAATTTTTATAAAAAAGAAGAAAATATAAGTCCAGAAGTTCAGCAATAACAGAAAAAATAATTTCCTTGACTTTGATTTTTTTCGTGGTAGAATTTATTTAAGTTAAAATATAAAGGTAAAAAAGTGAATGTCACTTCAAAAAAATGCTTTTCTCACGGCAGTTGAGTCAAACCGGCCATCTGATGGTTTTATAAAAGTTACAGATTCTCCATTAGTTTCACTGTCTTCCGAACAGAAAGTCATATTGAACCGCAAGGGCAACGAGCTTTTTAACAATGGTAAAATTCAGGAAGCCGCAAGAATATTTATAACAACCGGCTATTCCGACGGACTTACCAGAGTTGGAGATTTATTGAGCAAAAAGAACCAGTCGCTCAAGGCCTTGAAATTTTATATTTTGGCAAAAAACAAAAGAAAATGCGAAGTCCTTTACGAAAAAATCGCAAAAATAATCTCGCTTCTTGTTAAAGAATAAAAAACGCGAAAAACGATGAATTATAAAAATAGAATCGCACTAGGAGAGCACAAAATGTCCGATGTAAAAAATGAAACCATAATTGCAAATCAACCAGAACAAAAAGACGCAGAAAAAATTGCAGAAATTTCAAAAAAAGGCTACCAGCTTTTAAAAGAAGACAGGATTAAAGATGCAATTGATGCGTTCAATTCAATTTTGCAGATTGAAGACAACAATAATTACGCTCTTGTCGGACTTGGCGATTGTGAAAGAAAGCAAAATCACTTTAAAAATGCAGTCGATTTTTATTCAAAATGTCTTTCTGTTCACCCTGGAAACAACTACGCTCTTTTTGGCCTTGCAGACTGCTATAAGGCTTTGAACAAGTATCACAAGGCAATTGAAATTTGGGAGCAGTATCTCTTACACGATGACAGAAACATTACAGTCCTTACAAGAGTTGCCGATGCCTATAGAAAAATCCGAGACTTTAAAAAATCAAAAGAAATGTATCTTAAAGTTCTAGATATGGAAGACAAAAACGCCTACGCCCTGATTGGAATCGGACATCTTTATTACGATTTTAAGGAATACAAAGACGCGCTTTACTATTGGACAAAAATGCTAGAAATAAACGCAGATGCCGTTGATATCCGGGTACTTACTTCAATCGGAAACTGCCACAGAAAACTAAAAACATTCGACAAAGGAATTAAATATTTTGAGCGCGCGCTGGAAATGGATCCGGACAATTTCTATGTTCTTTTTGGCCTTGCAGACTGCTACCGCGGAATGAACCAGCAGTACCGTTCAGTTGAATATTGGAACAGAATTCTAAAAAATGATCCTGCAAATAAAGTAATTCTTACACGTGCAGGAGACGCTTACAGAAATACAGGCGATTATAAAAAGGCGGAAGAATACTATAACCGCGCAATGGAAATAGACTTTGACATTTACGCAGCGCTCGGACTTGCCCTAATCTGCAAGGGTGAAGGAAATTTTGACAAAGCAATTGAAAGGCTGAACAATTTAATCAAAAACGATCCAAAAAATTACCGTCTTTACATAGACCTCGCCGACTGTTATTTAAAAATAAATGACAAAAATAAAGCTGTCGAGGTTTTAAGGACTTTTCAAAAAACTGGAACCAAAAACGCTGTAATTTCTGAGATGTTAAGCAAAATAATTGAAGGAAAGCCTTTAAATTAGTAAAAAAAAACATTATTTTTCTAGGTAGAATGAACGAAAAAATAGCAGTTTCAGGTCTTTTGCCTGAAGAAATTTCAGAACAGTTAAATATTACTCCGGCTTTCCGCGGAAAACAGATTTTTGAGTGGATTGGAAAAGGCGCCGACAGTTTTGACGCAATGACGAATTTAAGCCAGGAACTTCGCAATTCACTTTCTCAAAAAGCAGTCCTCAGATGCAGCGAGGTTTCTAAAGTTTTAAAAGATCCAGATGGAACTATAAAACTTCAGATTACTTTGAACGACGGGCTTGCGGTCGAAACAGTCTTGCTTACCGATAAAGAAAAACGAAAAACCGCCTGTGTAAGCTGTCAGGTCGGCTGTGCAATGAACTGCGCTTTCTGCCAGACAGGACACCTTGGACTTGCAAGAAGCTTGACAGCCTCAGAAATCGTCGAGCAGTTTTTGTACCTTGAAAAATATGCAGGTCCGCTCGACAATATTGTCTTTATGGGAATGGGAGAGCCAATGATGAATCTTCCGGCAGTCCGAAAAGCAATTTCCGTCTTAACAGATAAACGCGGCAGAAACCTTTCTGGAAGAAGAATTACACTCTCAACATCTGGAGTAATAAAAGGAATTTACGATTTAGCAGACAACGGACCTTTAATCAGGCTCGCAGTCTCGCTCACAACGGCAGATCCGCTTCTCCGTGAACAAATAATGCCGATTACAAAGGCAAATCCTCTTGAAGAGCTCCGAAAAGCAATAGATTACTATGCAAAAAAAACAGGAAAACGCGTAACTTTAGAAGCCGCGCTTCTCCATGACACGAACACAAGCGCAGAATCAGCAGAAAATATGATAAATTTTGCAAAAGGAATAGATGTAAACATAAACCTTATTCCATGGAATCCCGTCGAAACATTGCCATTTACCGAACCTTCAAACAATGAATGTCATCGATTTGTCGAAAAACTTGAAAAAGCAGGTCTAAACGTAACACTGCGCACAAGACGCGGACGGGAAATCGGAGGAGCCTGCGGTCAACTTGGAAAAACACTTTCTGACAAAATCGTAGAAGGAAAAAAACTTTCAGGAAGCAAAAAATACGGAAACGGAGAAGATTAAAAAACTATTTTTTTAAGAAGATATTTCTATTTTTTGAATAATTGTTGATATAAAAAAAAAGTTATTTGAATAACTTCCAATTATTGATATAATGATAGAAGAATTTTTAGATACCGTGATTTTTATTAGTCCCGCAGGAGAAATTTTCTTATGCAGAAAAAAATATATGTTGTTGGAATGTTCGATGCCGATACCTGTGCAAAAGTAGAAGCTGCCGTAAAAGCTGTTGCAGGTGTAACAAACTGTGTTGCAAATGCAGAAAAATCTCAAGTTCTAGTTGATTTTGAAGGTTCTGCCGAAGATGCAATAAACAGCGCTATTTCTTCTACAGGTGTTGAAGTACTCAATTAAAATTATTTTTTAAGGAAGTGTCATGCTTAAAGTTACGGTTTTAGACGGTTATGCGGCAAATCCAGGTGATTTGGATTGGGATATTTTTAAGGATATTGCAGAATTGACGGTTTACGACCGTACCCCGCCAGAACTTGTTGTTGAAAGAATCGGAGATTCCGATGCTATTTTTTTAAACAAAGTAAACATCACTAAACAGATAATTGAACAGTGCCCAAACCTAAAATACATTGGAGTTATGGCGACTGGATATAATGTTGTAGACACAAAAGCCGCAAGAGAGGCTGGAATTACAGTAACAAATATTCCTGCATATTCTACAGACTCTGTCGCACAGCACACATTTGCCTTGATTTTAAATTTTACAAACCAGGTTGAACAGCATTCACAATCCGTTCAAAACGGCGATTGGATAAAAAGCCCGGATTTTTGTTATTGGAAAAGCCCATTGACAGAACTCAAAGGCAAAACACTGGGAATTTTTGGCTTCGGCTCGATTGGACAAAAAGTTGCAGAAATTGCTCATGCCTTTGGAATGAATGTAATTATTCACGTTCATTCGCCAAATTCTTTTAAAGGAAACGAAAAGGCGGTTTCTTTAGATGAGCTTTTTGAACAGAGCGATTTTATCACCCTTCATGCGCCGATGACTGCGGAAACATCGCAGCTGATCAACAAAAATACTATTTCCAAGATGAAAAAGACCGCCATCATAATAAATACAGCCCGCGGCGGTCTTGTAAACGAAAGCGATTTAAGACAGGCCCTCGATAAAGGCCAGATAGCCGGCTATGCAGCAGATGTAATCGGAACAGAACCAATGAAAAGCGACTGCCCCCTCTACAAGGCAAAAAATTGCGTTTTGACTCCGCATATTGCCTGGGCGCCGCTAGAAGCAAGACAGCGCCTTTTTAAGATTGCTCTTGAAAATTTAAAGGCCTTTTCCGCCGGAAAAAGCATAAACGTTGTTAATTAGAATTCCTGTATTGTATTTTCCTTGCAAAAACGGTAAATTATTTAAAAATACTAAAGAATTTTAGAGGTACTAAAGATGGGAAAGACTATTGCTCAGAAGATTTTTGAATCGCATTTGGTAGATACTCCGTTTGAAGGAACTTATGTTTTAAAACTTGACCGTGTATTCTGTCACGAAATTACAACTCCAATCGCAATAAATGATTTGGTAGAACGCGGCAAGGACAAGGTTTTTGATCCTGCAAAAATCAAGGCCGTAATCGACCACGTAACTCCTGCAAAAGACAGCAAAACTGCAACTCAAGGAAAAATATTAAGAGATTGGGCTCGCCGTAACAATATAAAAGACTTTTTTGACATTGGCGCCAACGGTGTTTGCCACGCAATTTTCCCAGAAAAAGGCTTTGTACGTCCAGGCTTTACAGTAATCATGGGCGACAGCCACACTTGTACTCACGGAGCGTTCGGCGCTTTTGCAGCCGGAGTTGGAACGACAGATCTTGAAGTTGGAATTTTGAAGGGTGTATGCTCGTTCAAAGAACCAAAAACAATCAAATTTGTGCTTAACGGAAAACTCAAAGAAGGAGTTTACGCAAAAGACGTAATTCTTCATTTGATTGGAAAAATCGGCGTAAACGGCGCAACAAACTGTGTAGTTGAATTTACCGGTCCAATCGTAGACAACATGGGAATGGAAGAGCGCATGACTCTCTGCAATATGGCTGTAGAAGCCGGCGGCACAAGCGGAATCTGCTTCCCAGATGAAAAAACTGTTGAATACCTTTGGGAATTCATCAAAGACGAATATAAAACTAAAGAAGACGCGATTGCCGACTATGCAAAATGGCGCGATGACGAGGACGCTGTTTACGAAAAAGTAATCACAGAAGATCTTTCTAATCTTGAGCCAGTATGCACAATCAACTACAAGCCGGATCAGATTAAAAATATTTCAGAAATGAAAGGCACACGTGTTGATCAGGTATACATTGGTTCTTGCACAAACGGACGAATCTCTGACCTTCGCATTGCGGCAGGAGTTTTAAAAGGTCATCACCTCGCGGACGGAGTGCGCGGAATCGTTTCTCCTGCGACTCCAAAAATTTACAAAATGGCTGTAGCAGAAGGCTTGATTGACATCTTCCTTGAAGCAGGATTCTGTGTAACAAACCCTACCTGCGGCGCTTGTCTTGGCATGTCGAACGGAGTGCTTGCTGAAGGCGAAGTTTGCGCTTCTACAACAAACCGCAACTTTAACGGACGCATGGGAAAAGGCGGAATGGTTCACCTTATGAGCCCTGCTTCTGCCGCTGCAACAGCAATTACAGGAACAATTACAAATTCAGAAAATTACAAAGGATAAAATAAAAGGCAGAGAATAATTTTCGTTCTCTGCCAAAATGGGAGAAAATTATGAAAGCATTCGGCGGACCGGTACTTTTTTTGGATCGTTCAGACATTAACACTGACGAAATCATTCCTGCAAAATATTTGACTGAAATTTCAAAACAGGCTTTAAAGCCATACTGTCTTGAAGACCTTAAACTCGATGGATTCGACGCGAAACGCGATGTTCCAGGAAAAAAAGTAATCATTACCCGTGAAAACTTTGGCTGCGGTTCAAGCCGAGAACATGCGCCTTGGGCCCTCGAAGTAAACGGAATCTATGCAGTAATCGCTCCGAATTTTGCAAGAATTTTCAGACAGAATATGTATAACTGCGGTCTTCTTGCTTTGGAAATGCCAAAACGCGAAATTGACGATATGTTCCGCACATTCGCCGACAAAGAATGTGAATGTAAAATCGAGCCAAAAGATGACGGCACATGGAAAGTAAAGCTTATTGCCGGCTCTCTTTCAAAAAGCTATCCTTTTAAGCTTGAAGGCTTTGAAAAGGCCCTGATTGAAAATGAAGGCTGGATTGGCTACGCTGAGTCAAAATACTAGCTTTATATTTTTATAAAAAAAGCTGCCTTGGAAAATTTTTCTAAGGCAGCCTTTTTTTTGCGCTTTTAAAGATATTTTGCAGTTTACAGCTATTTTATTTTTCGATAAAACCGCGTTTTTCCAGCTCATTTAGAATTAAATCCACAATCTGCTCTGGAGAATAATTTGCAGTGTCTATTATCAAGTCGGCAAAGTCGTATTTATTGTTGTCAATTTCATAGAGCTTTTTATAGCGCCGGCTGTCCTCGCTGTCGCGCATTGCCGTAAAACGGGCGATTTCCGCAAGATCGCCGCCTTCACGGTTAAAAACGCGCCCAGCCCTGGTTTCATCGCTTGCATAAAGATAAACTTTAAAATCTGCAATTTTCAGCATCCAGATTGCAAGGCGGCTTCCAAGAACGCAGCTTTCTTTTTCTGCAAGCTCAACCTGATGGGTGTCCACATATTTGTCATAAGAATCATCATTCTTTGCATTTTCTATTACCTGGGCAAGAGTAAGCCCTTTTTCTGCGGCAAGCTGGCGGAAAGTATAATTGATCATCTTAATTCCAAGCTTCTGGCTCAAAAGAGTAGAAACCGTTGTATTCCCGCAGCCAGATTTTCCGCTGATTGCAACACGAAGTTCTTTTTTTAATTTCATTTTTTTCTCCAGTTTTTTATTTGGGATTTTTCAGGCAAAGCAAAAATTATTCCACATTTTTGCTCTGTTCACGGATATTTTCAAGGGCATCTTTTGCATTTATGACCATCTCGCCTACTTCCGTAAACTGATTTTTTGAGCCGATTGTGTTTATTTCGCGGTTTGCTTCCTGGCAGATAAAGTCAATGCGTTTTCCAGGAACCGGGTTTTGCAAGAATTCATTGCGCATTGCAGAAAGATGGCTGTGCAGACGAATGATTTCCTCGTTAATCGTGTATTTTATCATCATTGAGGCGACTTCTGTCATAATCCGGTTCTGGTCTGCGCTGTCGCCCAAAAGCTCGTTAAAGCGGGTTGTAATCTGCTCCCTGAATTTCTGTTCCATCTTTGGCTGCCATTCCTTAAAGAAAGAAGCGCAGCTGTCAAGAATGTCAAGTTTTTTTAGAAGATCAGCTTTGAGGTTTTCGCCCTCGCGTTCACGGTCAGAAACAAACTGTTCAAAAACTTCGTTAAAAACAGGCTCGATTTTTGACCAGTAAGACTCGGCGTCATATTCATGGGTTATATTTAAAACCCCGTCCTGGGCCACAATCAGAGAAAGAGGAATTGAAGCGGCCGGATAGCCAAGAGCCTCGCTTACTTTTGCGATTGCATCGCGATACATTAAAGCCGCGGCAGGGTCAGGATTTACCTTTGCAGTAGAATTCATATCCTTTACGCGGATTGCAAGGTCGATTTTTCCGCGCACGATTTTAGAAGAAACGATTTTGCGGATTTTTGCTTCAAGGGGATTCAAGAACGAAGGAATATTCACATTCAAATCCAAAAAACGGTTGTTCACGGATTTTATTTCAACGCTGATCTGGGTATTTTCGACTATGGTTTCTTTAAAGCCATATCCTGTCATGCTGTTCATAAATTTTTATCTCCATATTTAATATCAAATCTTTGCTGTAATCGCAATAGACTAAAAAAATTGTCAGTTTTTTGTCTCAAGCATTTTTAGAACTTTAGTTCCAACCTGCCAGTTGTTCCCGGCGCCCATTGTTACAAAAATATATCCGTCAGGATAACCGCTCCCGGAAGGCTCGGAAAGCATTTTAAATGCGGTTTCTGCGGCCTCATCAAATTCGCCGCAGTAAGTTACGTCCTTATGATATTTTTTTGCATGCTCAGAAAGAATTTCGCCGCTGACCTTTGCGCAGGAAGCGTTCTCGCGGGCGCTCGCATAAATTTTATTGATAATAACCTTGTCAGCGCTCGCAAAGCTGGAAGCAAAATCCTCGAGCAAGGCCGCTGTTCTTGTGTATGTGTGGCTCATAAAGTCAACGATAATCTTGTGCCCCTTATAAAAATTGCGGAACCCTTCGAGCGTTGTCCTGATTGCTGTCGGGTGATGCCCGTAGTCGTCAATAAAGATAACTTCCTGCCCAAGAGGAGTTTTTGCGCGTCCTACAATTTCGCTCCGTCTTCTTCCGCCCTTAAAACTTAAAAGGCCTTCTTTGATTTTTTCTTTGTAGGAAGACAAGTCTTTTCCGTAGGTTTTTAGAAGCTCGCAGTTCAACGCGACGGCGGCGGCAGAATTGCGGACATTGTGCTTTCCAGGAACGCAGATTGCACATTCTCCGAGGCAAGCCACTTCAAAATATTGCTTTCCGCCTTCTACACGGCCAAATTTTAATCGGTAGGCGCCATCAGCATTCTCGCCGTAAGAAACCATTTTTATGTCTGGACGTTTTTCAAACGCGATTCTTGCAGTCTCCAAAGCGCCGCTGTCATCAGCGCAAAAAATCAGCTGTCCGCCCCGAGGCAAAAGACAGATATAATCGACAAAAGCGCGCTGTATGTCTTTAAAAGTCGGATAATAATCCTGATGATCGCTTTCGACAGAAGTAAGAATAATTTTCTGCGGACAAAAAGACATAAAGTGCCTTTGATACTCGCAGGTCTCAGCAATAAAAAAAGACTTTTTTAGAGGAGAGGATTCGGCAGAAACCGGGCTTGTATAAGTGCAGCCTCCAAAAGAAGAAATTATGCTTCCTGCAAGGACTGCGCCCGGAAAGCCAAGCTCCTTAAAAATAGAGCCGCAAAGGCCTGTCGTTGTGGTTTTTCCGTGAACTCCGCAAACTCCGCACGAATAAGCATTCTTAGAAAACGCTCCAAGAGCCTGAGTATAAAGCAAAACAGGAATTCCGCGTTTTACGGCTTCTGCAAGGTCAGGATTGGTTTCCGGATTATATGCAGAAGAGTAAATTACAAGCTGAACGCTGTCCGTAATATTTTGCGAGCTAAAAGGCAGAGCCTTAATCTTTAGCTTGTCAAGAATTTCGTCAGTGTAAAAACGCTCAGAGACATCGCTTCCGGTAATCACAGCCCCATGGGCATGAAGAATTTCGACAAGAGCAGCAACCCCAGTTCCTTTTATTCCGACACAATGAATATGAAAACCTTTCAAATCGGAAGGCAAAACAGAATCACACATTTTATTAAAACTTTCCAAAAAAATAAAATTAGCGGCAAAAGCAAAAAGCCAAGCCGCCATAATATTTTACTTCTTTTGACGAATTGCTTCAATTCATTGTGTAAACGTTGCTTAAAATCAAATGGTATATCCTTTACATTTTTTGTTAATAATAATACAAGTTTATTTTTTGCATCTGCGTATCCTACTTCATAAAATACATTAGGATTTCGTCCTGTCATATCTGCTATGATAAAGTCTGCATCGTTAATCTTTTTATAAACTTTCCTCGACCATATTTGTATCAAAGAAATCATCATCCAGACGTTTTGCATCAACATCACATTCTTTTGCAGTTGCTTTTATTCCTAGCTTGTATACATCATTAAAATCTGAGCCAAAAGGCATTATGACAAAAGCTTTATATTTACTCATTTTTTATTCTCCAAGTTTTTCGCACAATGGCAGCATTTTTTCGATTGCGGCGACAATGCGTTTTTGCTCGGCGAGTGGCGGAAGAGGAACAATACCTTTGTATAATCTATCATCATTAATTGCTGGATATGCAACTCCTTTTGAATTTTCAGTATCATTTGCGTAATTATCAAAAGATGGTGAAAGTAAATAATAAAATAAATATTGATTATTTATTTGAGGATAGCAAGCTAAAACTGCAAATCCAGTACTTGCGATAGGCTCTTTTTCAAAGTCCTTATCAATAATGCACATGTTATGTAAGTACGGCCTTACGGTCGCATAAATAATATCACCCTTTTTCACAATTTTTCTTGCCCTTGAAGGGGCCTGCTCTGGTAAAACAAAGTTTTCTTTATCATTTAACTTTTGATGCAGATTATCTATTGAACCAATATCAATATAACTGAATTCTTTATCAGGTGTTTTTTGACCGTTGTTATAAACAATCTCCCCCAATCTACACCAGCACCAGCTTTCTGGAATATCAAAAGGAATCTCTTCTTCTGTAATGTCACACGGATTCGAGCCAGCTAACGCTGTCTCTTTTTTTGATTTCCTTTTTCCAGATTTTGCGTTAGCAAAATCCAATCCGTGTGACAATTTTTCTTTCCGTATCTCTTCCAGCAAATCCCGCGCATTTCCTTCGCTGGCTATCTGAGGAACAAGTTTTCCCTGAACGGCTTCCTGCAGGATTGCCTTTTTTGTGAGTGTGCCGATTTTTTCATTAATGGCTTTGAGTTGTGTTTCTTTTTTGCCGTATTCTTCTATGAGCGGCATGAACTTTTCGATTGCAGCGACAATGCGTTTTTGTTCAGATAGTGGGGGAAGAGGTATAACAAAATCAGCAAGAACTGCTGGTTTTAGTTCAGTCTGATTTGTTGAGCCGGTTCCACATTTTTCCAGTACTGGTTGGTTTAATTTCAGAACGTAATAAAGATAATGCTGATTGATGTTGCCAATGGAGCGAATAACAGTAACATGGCTATCTGGATAAACGCCTTTTATTCCTGCAGGAACTTGTGTTTCGTACAATCCAACTCTTCCCATGGTTCCGCCACCAGTAGAATTGATGACTATATCACCCTGTACAAGATTGTCAGTTTCGGAATATCTAGTAATGCTATTTTCATCAAGATATAATGCAAGACCTAAATCAATACCACCAGTTTTTACATTACATTTTTGAGCAAATGCTAAGAAATTACTTTTATCAGCATATTTTGGTGATTTTCCTCGTTTAATCTCATTACAAATCTCCCCCAATCTGCACCAACACCAGCTTTCTGGAATATCAAAAGGAATCTCTTCTTCTGTAATGTCACACGGATTCGAGCCAGCTAACGCTGTCTCTTTTTTTGATTTCCTTTTTCCAGATTTTGCGTTAGCAAAATCCAATCCGTGTGACAATTTTTCTTTCCGTATCTCTTCCAGTAAATCCCGTGCGTTGCCTTCACTTGCAATCTGAGGAACGAGTTTTCCCTGTATTGCTTCCTGTAAAAGCGCATTTTTCAAATCTTTTGCGGTCATAGAGTAATTCCTGTAAGCTGCTGGATTTTTTCCTTGCTCCAGTCTTCATTCTGCCAGTAAAAATATTCGGTCTTTCTTTTTTTGAATATTCTGAACGGTAATGTGGAATTGTCATAAATATGGAGGACATCACAAACTTTCACGAGTTCGGGAATAAGTTTTATTGCTTTTTCATAACGAGAACGGATTTTATCTTCTGGAACGGAATGTCCACCATTTGCAGCACGGGATTCTATGCGAGAAACATTAATGTCAGGATTACGGGTAAGAACATAAATACAGCGTATAAAAAAGCCTTTTTCTTTTGCCTTTTGCAAAAGTTTAAGATTACGGTCTGTTGAAAGAACAGTTTCAAAGGTAAAACTTTTATTTTGAGCAACACAATCTTCACGCATTTTTTCGGCAAGTTGGGCTGCTTCCAAATCGGAACAGTAGTTTGTACGTTTTATTTCATCTGCATTTATATATGGTTCTATTACTTTTGCAAGTTTTGTAACTGTTGTTTTTCCGCTTCCATTTGGACCTGCAAAAACAATGATTTCAGGTTTCTTAATTTGCTCGCACATATTTTTTTGTTCCATCGGCATAAAGAAGGTAAGCAGTATTTGTTGCTGAGTCGTAGCAGGAAATTGGAGTTCCCTTTGCTTTTTTTATTTCATTTTCTATTCTTACGGCTTCAATAAAGCGTTTTGTGAGTTCATCGTCTGAAACGCCACAAGTTGAATCCAATTCATTTTGATCCATTAATAAGTCCTCCTATATATTATAGTAGCCCGAATGTCGAGTTTTGATAA
>NZ_DBJD01000070.1:58273-64051 GCF_002297065.1 Treponema sp. UBA785
AAAACTCGAAGTTTGGGCTATAGTAGATTTTTTATACATTTACAGTTAACCCCCTCGAATTCGATGGTTTTACGCCTCTCCTTTCTGCGCTTTCTGATGAAGCTCTGTTATCTGTGCCAGCAGATTGTCTATGTCGGAATTAAGCTTTGAACGTTTTTCTTCGTAGTTCTGGATTGTTTCTGCAACGCTCAAGATTTCTTCTTCCTCGTGAGGATAACCGCAAACATCAAAATTGTAATTTGAATCAATGAGTTCCTGCACTGTGTAACATTTTGCTTTTGGATTTCCTTCTTCGTCTGTGATTTCCTTGCGGTCATTCCACCAGGCAAGGCAGCCGTCAAAGTGTTTTAATTCCATCGGCTTTGTTTTGCTAAAGTGCTTGCGGTCGCCTGGAATATCTACGCGGTAAAACCATGTTTTTCCAGTCGGCTCTTCATTATTAAAGAAAAGAATGTTTGTTGTAATGCTTGTGTATGGACTGAACACACTGCCAGGCAAGCGGACAATTGTATGAAGGTTAAAATCTGTAAGGAGCTTTTTCTTAAGGTTGTTCTTTGCATTGTCGTTTCCAAACAGGAATCCATCTGGGACAATTACGGCTGCGCGGCCATCTTTTTTAAGGCGGTACATGATGACTGCCATGAACAGATCGGCTGTTTCACTTGAACGTAAGTCTGCCGGGAAGTTCTGTTTTATATCGTCCTTTTCACTTCCGCCATAAGGTGGATTCATAAGAATTACATCAAAGGCATCTTTCTGTGTGTAGTCCAAAAGTTTGTAAATAAGTGAGTTTCCGTGACAAACCTTTGGGCTGTCGAGGCCGTGCAAAAGCATGTTTGTAACACAAAGCATATATGGGAACTGCTTTTTTTCCACAGCATAAATTGAGTTGTAGATTTTTTCTGATTCTTCGTTTGAAATGCTACCTTTAGCATCTTTTACTTCTTCAAGTTCTTTTATCCAGCTGGAAAGGAATCCACCAGTACCGCAGGCAAAATCTGCCATTGTTTCGCCTATCTGCGGCTTAATCATTTTTGCCATAAATTGAGTTACAGCACGTGGTGTATAGAATTCACCGGCACTACCTGCGCTCTGGAGTTCTTTAAGAATTGTTTCGTAGATTTCACCAAAGGCGTGAGTTTCTTCGTAGCTTCCAAAATCCAGCTCATCGATAATATTTACAATCTGACGAAGAAGTACACCGTCCTTCATGTAGTTGTTTGCATCTTCAAAAGTTGTGCGTACAATACTCTGGCGGATTGGTGTGTCAGGTGAGATTTCAAGATTTTTAAGAGTTGGGAAAAGCTTATTGTTTACAAAGTTCAAGAGTTTGTCACCAGTAAGACCATCACCTTGATTTTCTGTATGTGCCCAGTTACGCCAGCGAAGTTCTTTTGGGATTATTGATTCATATTTTTCATCTTCAAATTCCCAGTCCTCTTCCTTTGCGTCATATACCTTTAAGAAAAGCATCCAGGCTATCTGTTCAATTCTCTGTGCATCACCGTTAATACCGGCATCGTTACGCATTACATCTCGAATGCGTTTTACAAAACTACTTAAGTTGCTCATTTATTTTTCCTCTATCCTATTGTCACACGGATTCGAGTCGGCTAACGCCGCCTCTTTAAACATCGTTATTCGCTGCCATTTTAAAGAATTTTCTCCAAAATTAACAAGCAATCCTATTTCAAGATTTGAGGCTTTTAGGTAATTCAAAACCTGAGCCTTATGAGCTTTTACAAGGTTTGTCACAGCTTTTAATTCTACAATTATCGAATCATAACAAAATCAGCATAGTATTCTTTATCTAATTTCTGTCCTTTAACATTAACATAAATATCTCCAAGATTTTGCGTTAGCAAAATCCAATCCGTGTGACAACCTTATGCCACTTTATACAATTCGTTTTCCAGCTCACGCAAAGCGGCGCGGTATTTGTCATTTCCACCGAACAAAGCTGCAATTCGAGCTGGTTTTCCATATTTAGTAAATGGATTTTGTTTTAGAATTTCTGTTGATTCAATATCATAAATGCCAAGTTCGGCATATTTATCCAAAAGTGCATTGATTACTTCTCGAGCTGCTTCACCATATTTTCCAAAGATGTCATGTTTCTTTACATTCTCAGCACGTTCTTTTCTTGTTAGCGGCTTTTGATTAAATGCAATATGACAGATAAAATCAAAGTCATCTACATCGGTCATATTCTGGTCTTTCTTTATCAGTTCAAGGTCAATGCCTTTCTCCTTTAGCATATTACGGATAATTTCTTTTTTCTGTTCACCATTCCAGGTCTGAATAAAGTTTTCCAAAGTTTGGTATGTTCCAAGAATACTTTCTTTTGTATAATCTTCAATAGATTCCTGCTTCAAGAGTTTTCCATCTGTATCATATATAGAAACTAAACGCTGAAGAACATCGACTCTTATTTGTCCTTTTCCAATAATTGGTTTTGGATTAGGTGTAGGAGGATCTACAGTATCAGGGCCATCTCCATCATCATTTGGATCATCTGTCGGGTCTTTTGGCTCAGGAGGGATTTTAGGTTCTGGTTTCGGATCAAAATCTTCATTCTGTTCAATTTCTCCATCCCAGTCAGGGTCTGCAAATAATCGGCTTACTCTGCGAAAGTCCATAATTGTAAAATGTGTTTTTCCATCATCGTAGCGAAGTCGAGTTCCGCGACCAATAATCTGCTTGAATTCTGTCATTGAATTAATAAGTTCATCAATGACAATAAGCTTTACCATTTTACAGTCACTACCGGTAGAAAGCAGTTTTGAAGTCGTTGCAATTACCGGGTAAGGCTGTGAGACAGAAATAAAATAGTCAAGTTTATCTTTTCCGTATTTATCACTTCCGGTAATGCGTACTACATATTGTTCTTTAACATTTCCCTGGTTATCTTTCAAAACCATGTCAGTATTCAAATTGTTTAATGCAACACGCATTCTGTCAGCCGCATCTTCTGTAGGACAGAATACAATTGTTTTAGACATGCGGTCTGTTTCTTTCAGGTACTTTGTAATTTCAGCTGCAACTTCATCAATGCGGTCTTGAACAATGATGTTGTAATCGTAATCAGATAGGTTATATTCGCGGTCTTCAATTTCATTTCCATGAATATCCTTCTGCCCTTTTCTTGGCCGCCAGCCGTCATCTATATTTGTATGAACATTAATTACTTTGAATGGTGCAAGGAATCCATCTTCAATTCCCTGCTTAAGACTGTATGAATAAACTGGCTCTCCAAAGTAATATATATTCGAAACATACTTTGTTTCCTTTGGGGTTGCAGTCATACCAATTTGTGTTGCACCATTAAAATATTCAAGAATCTTACGCCATCGAGAATCAGCCTTTGCAGAACCGCGGTGACACTCATCTACAATAATCAAATCAAAGAAATCAGGAGTAAAGAATTCTTTATACTTTGAAAGTTCGTTTTCAATCTCTTCTTCTGTTTCTTCCTCTTCGTCATTATGATGTTTTGCAGAATCCAACTGCTGGTACAAGGCAAAGTAAACCTGATATGCTGAGATTTTAGATTTGTCTTCTTTCTGAAAATTGATTTTGTGAATTACTTTATCAAGCGGCTTAAAGTCCTGCTGAATAGACTGATCCACAAGATTATTTCTGTCTGCAAGATAAAGAACTTTCTTTTTAGTTCCAGATTCAACCAAACGCCATACAATCTGAAAAGCTGTGTATGTTTTTCCAGTTCCTGTTGCCATTGCAATGAGTATACGAGCCTGATGTTTTGCAATTGCTTCAAGAGTTCTGTTTACTGCATTACGCTGATAATAACGTGGCGGATAACAGTCTGCTCCAGAATAGAAAGGTGTGTTCATCAGTTTCTCTTCAAAACAAAGAGGAACATCATATGCAGCTGATTTTCCGTCAATGTAATATCGTTCACGGTTTTCAACTTCTATTATTTTTTGAGCATCAACACCTTTCCATCGTGTATATAATTCATCTGCTGTCGGGAATTCAGATAAAGGGAATTCTTTTTCAAGACCGGTAGTAAAATCATGTTCAAAAAAACTGTCACCATTAGAAGTATAAACAAAAGGAACATTCATCATAATTCCATAAGTAATTGCCTGTTGCATTCCAAATGAAGATGAATGATTATTATCTTTTGCTTCTACAATTGCTAAAGGGGTTCCTTTGTTATACCAGAGAACATAGTCACAACGTTTACCTTTATTGCGGCTTGGAATATTACCTTTGATATGAACTTTACCGTCTGTAAACTTGTTGGCAGGAGAAGTCTCCATAGTAATCTTTTTAATTTCCCATTTGGATGTTAAGGCTGGTGTGATGTACTGGAGTTTTATATCTTCTTCTGTCATCTGACTAATGTCAAAAATATCACTCATTTTTCACTCTCCATCACCCGCATTCACTTCCATAATATCCCCAATCTCGCAGTCAAGCGCAATGCATATTTTCCTGAGGCTTTCCATGGAAACATCTTCGCCTTTGCCCATTTTGGCTACGATGTTGCTGGTGATTTTCGCCTGGCGGATGAGGTCGCTCTTGTTCATGTCGCGGTCGATTAGGATTTTCCAGAGTTTTTTGTAGCTCGCACTCATTGTAGTTTTCCTGTTTTGATTTCGGTCTTTAAATAGTCATACCCATAAAGAGGGCTTTGAAAGTAAAGTCCTGTCTTTGGGTCACAGAGTTTCTGGTAGAGTTCTGAGTTGTACACGGCACGCAAGGCTTGTTCCACGGTAAAAGAAAAATCCCTTACGAGATATGTCGTTTATTTCTACATTTGAACCATGATACAAAAACATCAGACATTTCCTCCATGGTCTTTGCAATAAGAAGCTAATGTATCTACCATTTCCGAATATGCAAGGGTGTGGGCTATATTGTAGTGCTGTTCCAAAAGCGTAATGGCATTAAATCGATCTGGGTAGTTGAACGCCTGTGTGGTGGAAAGCGAATATTTTTTTGCGAAATCGCTTACGAGAGCAACGGTATATTCAATTTTGTCTTTTACAGGTACTTCCGCCATTCTGATTCTCCAACAAGAGGATTATACCATGTTTCTCTTAAATTTTCAATAAAATCTCACGAAATCGGGAGAAAAGCGAGAAAAATCTTTCCTAAGGTAAAAACTAAAATTCTCACTGAGAATTTCAGCTTCTGTAATACTTACTCCATGTCTGATTTACAGTTTCCTTGAATATTGTAAATGAAGAGTGATAATGGTCATTATGGATTAAATAAAAATTCTTTTTATCCAAGTAGGTATCGCGAAGTTCATTAAAGTGACCCGCCGATTTCAATTTTTCAAATCTTTTATAAACTTTCTTGCTTTTAGGAATTTTATCCCAGTGATATGAGTTTTCATCTGCTTTCTTGTTATGAATTAATCTGCAAAAGCCTCCGTCTTTGTTTTTCGCTAACATAGGTCGAGGTCAAAAGATTCATTTTCATTTCTTGTAACAAGATTTTTCATCCCGCTACCGACAAGATAGAAATCAACTTCGTAGCCTTTGTTTTTCAAATCTTGTTTCAGCTGATTTAATTTATCAGAACAAAAAATTATGAATCTTCGGCTTTCGTTTTTGGGTACATAAGAATACATAGCAACTCCAATAAATAAAAATATGCCCCAAACCTACCATTCAAGATTAGCACTCAAATCGTTATAGAATATTCTATTTGATGAAAAATGCTATTGACACCTTCATTCACAGGGAATAAAAGCCTGCCCAAATCCCCAAGCCCAGGGTCAGAAATAATATCCCGGATTTT